>NZ_JBJGYT010000003.1:0-264187 GCF_054050135.1 Geodermatophilus sp. SYSU D00705
TCAGCCGAGCGAGCCGCAGCCTTGCCCGACTGGCTGCACACCTACAACCATCACCGCAGCCACACCGCACTCGGCGGACAACCCCCGATCACCCGGGTCGCCGTCAGCAACCGTGCTGGGCACTACAGCTAGGCGAGCACCGCGCAGTCCTGTCGGGGACGGCGCAGTGCGTCCGCCAGCACGGTGACGGGGCGGGGACGGCCCAGGTGGAAGCCCTGGCCGTGGCGGACGCCCAGGCCCTGCAGGGCGGCGTGCTCCCGGGCGTGCTCGATCCCCTCGGCGACCAGGGTGGCGCCGATGCGGTCGGCGAAGAGCACGAGGCTGCTCACGAGGGAGGCCCGGGCGGGGTCGGTGTCGACGCCCCCCACCAGGGCACGGTCCAGCTTGATGACGTCCGGGGCGAGGTTGAGGATGTGCTGCAGGGACGCGAACCCGGAGCCGGCGTCGTCGACCGCGAGGCGGACCCCCGACCAGCGCAGCCGGTTCAACGGAGCGGCCAGGACGTCGTAGTCGGCGACCGGGACGTGCTCGGTCAGCTCGATCACCAGCCGCTCGGTGGGACCAGAGGTGATCAACTCGACCAGCCGCGGTGACGCGAGAGTCGCCGGGGAGGCGTTGAGCGACAGGTACAGGTCCGGAGGCAGCCGGTCCAGGGTGGCCACGGCCCGCTCGATGGCCGCGAGCTCGAGCTCCGCCCCGAGTCCGACGGCGGTGGCGTCGGCGAACCACGCCTCCGGCCCCTGCCGGACGTGGGCGGGGAAGCGGGACAGGGCCTCCGCGCCCACCGCCTGCCCGGTGGTCAGGTCCACGATCGGCTGGACCACCACGCTGGGCCCACCGTCGCGGAGCACCTGCTCCACCCGCTCCCGCCGTGCGCGGGCGACCTGCTGCCCCGCCAGGACGGCGGCGTGCTCCTCGGTGACGTCGCGGATGGAGGAGACGACGTACTCGACCTCACCGGAGGGCGCCAGCACCGGGTCGGTGTTCAGCGACAGCCACCTGAGCTCCCCCCCGACGTGGACGCCGACGACGCGGCCGCGGATGCCCACGCCGGCGTGGACGGTGGCGGCGGTCGGCCGCTGGTCGGCCGGCCACGGGGTGCCGTCGGGCCGCAGCGCCGACCGCAGCTCGTGGAGCGCCTGACCGTGCAACTGGTCCGCGGTGAGACCGAGGACGCGGCGTGCCGCTGAGTTGCTGGTGATCACGCGACCCTCGGGATCCTGCAGCAGCACGCCTTCGACGATGTTGTCGAGCAGGGTGGCCTGGAGGCGCTCCAGCCGCGAGGTCTCCGCCAGCAGCCGCCGCAACTGCTCGGCGTCCGCATCCGCCCCGGGTCGCACCGCGCGGAACCTCCTCACCGCTCCCCCTCCGGACGAGCCGTCGACGGCCCCACCGGCTCGCGGACGGGTCCACGGGCGCGGCGGGACGAGACAGGGACGGCCGACACGATCACCTGACCGTCATCGGCTCCACCGCACGGCACCTGGAGCCTCGCCAACCCCCAGGGGTGACGGTCGGCCGGGCCCGGGGAGGAGCCGAGACGCGACGCGGCCCCGGGGTCGGAACCCCGGGGCCGCGTCGTCGTGCCGGTGGGCAAGGGGGGAGTTGAACCCCCACGTCCTCTCGGACACACGGACCTGAACCGTGCGCGTCTGCCATTCCGCCACTTGCCCTGGCGAGGAAGAACCCTAGCAGCACCTCTGCGGACACCCGAGGAGGGGGGCACCCCCGCCCCGCGCCGACGCGCCGCGCCCGGGGCGTCGGGAGGTCACCGGCCGGTCCGCCGCCGCGCACCCGGCTACGATCAACGATGGCAGATCGGGACGTCCGCGCGAGCGCAAGGGAGCGACTGTGGGTGTGCTGCAGCGCTTCGAGCGGCGGCTGGAGGGGATGGTCGGGCTGGCCTTCGCCCGGCTCTTCAAGGGCAAGGTGCACCCGGCGGAGATCGCCAAGGCCCTGACCCGCGAGGCCGACGAGCAGCGCAGCGTCATGGGCGAGGGCCGGGTGCTGGCGCCCAACGTCTACGACGTCCGGCTGGGCCCGACCGACTACGACCACCTCGCCGAGTGGTCCGAGCAGCTGGCCGCCCAGCTCGCCGACATGGTCTCCGAGCACATCGACGCCGAGGGCTACCAGGTCTTCGACGCCGTCCAGGTGCGGCTGGAGCGCGACGAGGCGCTGCCCACCGGCGTCTTCGAGGTCAGCTCGCACGTCGCCGACCCCGCGCGTCCCGGCAGCCGCGCCGACGACGTCCCCACGCCGCTGCCCACCGGCGGCGTCCCGCCGCTGCCCCCGCTGCAGGGACGGATGGCCACCGACACCGGCCGGCAGCAGCCGTCGTCGGTGGTCGGGCGGGCCGGCACCCGGCCCGGTGTCACCCACGTCCTGCTGGTCGACGGCCCGGGCACCCGGCACGAGCTGACCACCGGCCGCAACGTCATCGGCCGCGGCACCGACGCCGACATCCGGCTGCCGGACACCGGGGTGAGCCGCAGGCACGTCGACGTCGTCCTCGACGGGGCCACCGCGATCGCCGAGGACCTCGGCTCCACCAACGGCACCCTGGTCAACGGCCGCCGGATCACCCGGCAGCCGCTGTCGGACGGCGACGTGATCCGCATCGGCCACTCGGTGCTGGTGTACCGGCAGGACGGCGCGTGAAGCAGGTTCTGCGATGACCGCCGAGATCGTGTTGCAGATCTTCCGCTTCGGCTTCCTGCTGCTGCTGTGGCTGTTCATCTTCGCCGCGTTCCGGGTGGTGCGCGCCGACTTGTTCGGCGGCCGGGCCGGCCGGGTGGCGTCGGTGCCCCCGCGCGCGGCCGCCGGCAAGAAGAGGAACCGCGGGCCCAAGACCCTGGTCGTCACCGCCGGGCCGCTCTCCGGCACCAAGATCACCCTGGGTGAGCAGCCGATCCTCATCGGCCGGGCCGACGACTCCACCCTCGTGCTCACCGACGACTTCGCCAGCTCCCGCCACGCCCGGCTCACCAACCGCGGCGGCCAGTGGTACGTCGAGGACCTCGGCTCCACCAACGGCACCTACCTCGACCAGCAGCGCGTGCAGGGCCCGCTGCTGATCGCCCCCGGTCAGCCGATCCGGATCGGCCAGACGGCCCTGGAGCTGCGTTCATGACCCTCGTGCTGCGCTACGCGGCCCGGTCCGACCGCGGCCTGGTCCGCGGCAACAACCAGGACTCGGTGTACGCCGGTCCCCGGCTGCTCGCCGTCGCCGACGGCATGGGCGGGCACGCCGCCGGCGACGTCGCCAGCAAGGTCGTCATCGCCGCCCTGGAGCACCTGGACGACGACGCCCCGTCCGGCGACATGCTGCAGGCGATGCGGGAGGCCGTCTTCGACGGCAGCGAGCACCTGCGCGAGGTGATCCGCGAGTCCCCGCAGCTGGAGGGCATGGGGACGACGCTGACCGCCGTCCTGTTCGCCGGTGGCCGGCTGGCCCTGTGCCACATCGGCGACTCCCGCGCCTACCTGCTGCGCGACGGCGTGCTCACCCAGATCACCCACGACGACACGTTCGTGCAGACGCTGATCGACGACGGCCGGATCACGCCGGAGGAGGCCAACCACCACCCCCAGCGCTCCCTGCTGCTGCGCGCGCTGAACGGGCAGGAGGTCGACCCCTACCTGTCGATGCGCGAGGCGCGCGCCGGCGACCGCTACCTGCTGTGCTCCGACGGCCTGTCCGGCGTCGTGAGCGAGGAGACCCTCGCCGCCGCCCTGCTCGACCCCGACCCCCAGGCGACCGCCGACCGGCTCATCGAGCTGGCGTTGCGCAGCGGCGGGCCGGACAACATCACCGTCATCGTCGCCGACGTCGTCGAGGACGGCGGGCACGGCACCGCGCCGGTGGACCCCGTGGTCGACGGCGCGGCCGGCGACAACATCGGTCAGCGCGAGGTCGACCCCCGATCGGCGGCCGGGCGCGCGGCGCTGCACGATCCGCCCCCGACGCCGCCGACGCCGTCCGGCGCGGGCGCCGGCATGGTCGCGGCTCCACCACCGGGACGCCGCCGGCGCCGGCTGCTGTGGGGCCTGGGCGCGCTGCTGCTGGGGGCCGCGGTGCTGGTCGGCGTGTACCTGTGGCTGCTGTCGAACTGGTTCGTCGGCGTCGAGGACACCTCCGCCGGCGAGCGGGTCACCGTCTTCCGCGGCATCGACACCGCCCTGCTCGGCGTCGACCTCAACCGCGTGGCCGACGTGACCGACCTGGCCGTCGGTGACCTCCCCCAGGCCAATGCGAGCAAGGTCCGCCGGGGCATCGAGGCCACCGACGGCGACCACGCCGACCGGATCGTCGCGATGCTGCGCGCGCAGCGGCTGCCCGTGTGCCCGAGCGAGGACGACAGCAGCCGGTCCCTGCCCACCCCCACCCCCACTCCGACCCCGGCTCCCGACGGCGTCCCGGCACCCGGCGGGCTCGTGCCGCCGGCCGTCCCGGCGGAGACGACCCCCGAGGCCACCGTGTCCGAGCGGTCGACGCCGGCGCCCGAGCCCGGAGTGGACTGCCGGGAGGCGAAGTGACGACCGGCCCCTCCACGGACCCCCGTGCGAACGCGGCGGGTGCGGCCCCGCCGAAGCGGCGGAACACCGAGCTGGCACTGCTGGCCTTCGCCGTCGTCATCACGCTCGTCGCGCAGGGCATCGTCGACCTGACCATCACCGGGTCACTGCGCCCGGAGCTGCTCACCTTCGGCGGGTGGTTCACCGCGCTGTGGGCCGTCGTGCACGTCGTCGTCCGCCGGTGGGCGCCCTACGCCGACCCGCTGCTGCTGCCCGCGGTGGCGCTGCTGACCGGCCTCGGGCTGTCGGTCATCCACCGCCTGGACCTCGCCGCCGAGCAGATCGACAGCAGCACCACGCGCGAGGACGCCCCCGTCCAGCTGGTCTGGGCCACCCTCGGCATCGTCCTGTTCGTCACCGTCCTGGTGGTGCTGCGCGACCACCGGGTGCTCTCCCGGTTCGCCTACACGCTGGCCCTGGTCGGCCTGGTGCTCCTCGCGATCCCCGCGGTGCTGCCCTCCTCGATGTCGGAGGTCAACGGCGCCAAGATCTGGATCCGGCTCGCGGGCTTCAGCATCCAGCCCGGTGAGTTCGCCAAGATCTGCCTGATCGTCTTCTTCGCCGCCTACCTGGTCGACAAGCGCGACGTCCTCGCGCTGGCCAGCCGCCGGGTGGCCGGCCTGGAGCTGCCCCGCGCCCGCGACCTCGGGCCGGTGCTGGTGGCCTGGGCGCTGTCGATCCTCGTGCTGGTCTTCGAGCGCGACCTGGGCAGCTCGCTGCTGCTGTTCGGCATCTTCGTGGTGATGCTCTACGTCGCCACCGAGCGCGCCAGCTGGCTGCTCATCGGCCTCGGCCTGTTCGCCGGCGCCGCGCTCATCGCCTACTCGGTGTTCACCCACGTCCAGTCCCGCGTCGACGTCTGGCTGAGCCCCTTCGAGTACCGGGACGGCTCCGGCTACCAGCTCGTGCAGTCGCTGTTCGGGCTCGGCACCGGCGGCCTGTTCGGCGCCGGCCTCGGCGGCGGACGCCCGGACCAGGTGCCGGTCGCCAAGAGCGACTTCATCGCCGCGGCCATCGGCGAGGAGCTCGGGCTCTTCGGCCTCGTCGCGGTGATCATCGTCTACCTGGTCCTGGTCGAGCGCGGGCTGCGCACCTCGCTGATCGTCCGCGACGCCTTCGGCAAGCTGCTCGCCGCGGGCCTGTCCTTCGCCATCGCCTGGCAGGTGTTCGTCGTCCTCGGCGGGGTGACCGGCCTGCTGCCGCTGACCGGCCTCACCACCCCGTTCCTCGCCTACGGCGGGTCCTCGCTGGTGGCCAACTTCGTGCTGGTCGCCGTCCTGGTGCGGATCAGTGACGCCGCCCGCCGTCCGGCCGCCCCCGCCGGGCCGCCGAAGCCGGCGCTGGGCGACGCGCCCACCGAGGTGGTGACGCCGTGAACGCACCCCTGCGCCGGGTCGCCATCAGCGTGCTCGTGCTGTTCACGCTGCTGATCATCAACGTCAACTACATCCAGGTGGTCCGCTCCGACGAGTTGCGCACCGACCCGGGCAACACCCGGGTGCTGTCGGAGGAGTACGACCGCGAGCGCGGCTCGATCGTCGTCGCGGGCACCGAGATCGCCACCTCGGTGGCCACCGACGACCGGCTGACCTATCTGCGGCAGTACCCGCAGGGGGAGCTGTACGCGCCGGTCACCGGCTACTACTCGCTGGTCTACGGCAACGCCCAGACCGAGCGGTCGATGAACGACTTCCTCGCCGGCAACGACGCCCGCCTGTTCGCCCGGCGGCTCGCCGACCTGTTCACCGGCCGCGACCCCTCCGGCGGCGACGTCGTCCTCACCCTCGACCCCGCCGTCCAGGAGGCCGCGATGGCCGGCCTCGAGGGCGTGACCGGCGCGGTCGTCGCCCTGGACCCCTCCACCGGCGCGGTGCTGGGCATGGCCAGCACGCCGACGTACGACCCGAACCTGCTCTCCAGCCACGACCCGCAGGCGATCCGGGACTACTGGGCGCAACTCAACGACGCCGACCGCGATCCCCGGCTGAACCGGGCGATCGGCGACAACTACCCGCCGGGGTCGGTGTTCAAGGTGGTCGTCTCGGCGGCCGCGCTGGCCACCGGGGAGTACACGCCGGACACCGTGATCCCGGCGCCGGACACGCTGACCCTGCCCGGCACCAACACCGAGCTGGAGAACTTCGGCGGCTCCCGCTGCAGCAGCACCGGCGAGCAGCCGCTGATCGACGCGCTGACCATCTCCTGCAACACCGCCTTCGCCCAGCTCGGCATCGACCTCGGCGAGGACCGGGTGCGCGAGATGGCCGAGGCGTTCGGGATGGACGGCGAGCGGCGGGAGATCCCGCTGACCGTGGAAGCCAGCACCATCGGCGACCCGGAGAACGACGCGCAGCTCGGCGTGAGCTCGATCGGCCAGCAGGACGTGGTGGTGACCCCGCTGCAGGCGGCGATGATCGCCGCCGCGGTGGCCAACGACGGCACGCTCATGCAGCCGTACCTGGTCGACCAGCTGCGCGCCCCCGACCTCAGCGTCATCGACGAGACCGACCCGGAGGAGCTGAGCCAGCCGGTCACCCCCGAGGTGGCCGGCCAGCTGACCGAGATGATGGAGAGCGTCGTCGCCAACGGCTCCGGCCGGGCCGCCCGCATCCCCGGCGTCACCGTCGCCGGCAAGACCGGGACGGCGGAGAACGCCGGCCCCGACCACAACTGGTTCGTCGGGTTCGCCCCGGCCGACGACCCGCAGATCGCCGTCGCGGTCTTCGTGGCCAACGGCGGGGGTACGGGTGGGGACGTGTCCGCCCCCATCGCCCGTGAGGTCATGCAGGCCCACCTGGACGGGCAGGGCGGCTGATGGCCCTGTCCACCGGCACGATCCTCGCCGGCCGCTACGAGATCACCGCCCCGATCGCGACCGGCGGGATGGGCGAGGTGTGGCGGGCCCGCGACCGGGTGCTCGACCGCGTCGTCGCCGCCAAGGTGCTGCGCAGCGAGTTCACCGGCGACCCCAGCTTCGTGGCGCGGTTCCGCAACGAGGCGCGGCACACCGCGGCGCTGAGCCACCCGAACATCGCCTCGGTCTACGACTACGGCGAGACCGACGACGAGCGCGGCGGCCAGCTGGCGTTCCTCGTCATGGAGCTGGTCGAGGGCAAGCCGCTGGTGACGATCCTCCACGAGGAGGGCAAGCTCCCGGTCGACTGGACGCTGCACGTGCTGGGCCAGTCCGCCGACGGCCTGTCGGCGGCGCACAAGGCCGGCGTCGTGCACCGCGACATCAAGCCGGGCAACCTGATCGTCCGGCCCGACGGCGTCGTCAAGCTGACCGACTTCGGCATCGCCCGCGCCCGGGACGCCACACCGCTGACCCGCACCGGCATGGTCGTCGGCACCGCCCAGTACCTCTCCCCCGAGCAGGCCCAGGGCTTCGAGGTCACCGCCGCCTCCGACGTCTACTCCCTCGGTGTGGTCGGGTACGAGTGCCTGACCGGCGGCCGCCCCTTCGACGGCACCTCCCAGGTGGCCGTGGCCCTGGCGCACATCAACCGCCCGCCGCCGCCGCTGCCGGGCCACGTGCCGGCCGCGGTGCGGCTGCTGATCGAGCGGGCCCTGGCCAAGGACCCCGCCGACCGGTTCCCCGACGGCGGTGCGTTCGCCGCCGCCATCCGCTCGGTGGCCGCGGGGAGCGGCCTGTCGGCTCCCGGGTCCGGCGGTCCGGCCACACCGGCCGCAGGGCGTCCGCGCCCCGGGCCCGTCGCCGCGGTCCCCGTTCCCGCGCCGGCGGAGCCCGCGACGGCCCAGACCGAGCTCGTCACCGACGTGTCCGACAGCCGCACCCAGGTGCTCGGCGCCGCCTCTGCCGGCGGCACCGGCGGCCCGGGGACGGCGCCGGGGACCATGCCGCCGCTGCGGCGACCGGCCGAGGACGACGGCACCTGGGACGGGCCCCGCCACGCGGAGCCGTCCCGCGGCCGCAACCGGTGGGTGTGGGTGGTCGCCAGCCTGCTGCTGCTCGCGCTGCTCGGTGGCGGCACCTGGTTCCTGCTCTCCGGCGACGGCGACCCCTCGGCGGCCGACCCGCAGCAGACCAGCGCACCGGCCACCAGCACCTCCACGGCGGCGGGCACGTTCACCGTCAACACCGACGAGTTCATCGGGCAGAACGTCGACGACGTCGAGGAGTACCTGGTCGGCAACGGCCTGCAGGTCAGCCAGCGCGAGGCGACCGCCGCGCAGGTGACCGCGCCGGGCCGGGCCTTCGACGCCGACGACGTCGTCGCCTCCGAACCGGCCAACGAGGCCGTGCCCCTGGGCACCGTCGTCACGCTGTACTACGCACCCGACGACTACGCGCCCGACACCACCGACGAGAGCGACCCGAGCGAGACCCAGCCCCAGCCGACGACGGCGGTGCCCACCACGACGACACCCAGCCGGACGACCACGGCGCCCGGCAACACGTCGAGCAGCAGTCAGGGCAACGGCCAGGGGAACGGCAACGGCGGCAATCCGGGGGAGAACCAGGACCCGGGCGGTGAGCGGGACGGGGACGAGGGGGATGAGGCGCCCGCCAACCCGCCGGGCGGGAACCTCCCGGGAGACCCAGCACCGACGGCGACCGAGCCTTCCGTTCCCGCGACCGGGACGGGGAACGCCCAGCCGGCACCGGGCGCCGCGGGTGCGACGGAGTGATCCCGCTCCCCCGCGGCTCCCGGATCGGGGTCGTCCCAGCGGTTAGGCTCCCCGCCGGCCCACCCGTCCGCCGCGTCCGCCCGTTGCCCGACTCCCCCTGGACGCCGGACCGCACCGCCCGAGAGGACCCCCGATGACCACGCCGCAGGTGCTCGGAGAGCGCTACGAGATCGGCGGGGTGCTCGGCCGCGGAGGCATGGCCGAGGTGCACCGGGGCCGTGACCTGCGGCTGGGCCGCGAGGTGGCCGTCAAGGTGCTGCGCAGCGACCTGGCCCGCGACCCGTCGTTCCAGGTCCGCTTCCGGCGCGAGGCACAGGCCGCGGCCTCGCTGAACCACCCGGCGATCGTCGCGGTCTACGACACCGGCGAGGACCGCTCGCCCAGCGGCGCCACCCCGTACATCGTCATGGAGTACGTCGAGGGCCAGACCCTGCGTGACGTGCTGCGCAGCGAGGGGGTGCTCTCCCCCGAGCGGGCCATGAGCCTGTCCGCCGACATCTGCGGGGCCCTGGACTTCAGCCACCGCAACGGCATCGTGCACCGCGACGTGAAGCCCGGGAACGTGATGATCACGCCGCAGGGCTCGGTCAAGGTCATGGACTTCGGCATCGCGCGCGCGGTCTCCGACTCCGCCGCCACGATGACCTCGACCGCCGCGGTCATCGGCACCGCCCAGTACCTCTCCCCCGAGCAGGCCCGCGGTGAGGGCGTCGACGCCCGTTCCGACGTCTACTCGGTCGGCTGCCTGCTCTACGAGCTGGTCACCGGCGCGCCGCCGTTCACCGGCGACTCCCCGGTCGCGGTGGCCTACCAGCACGTCCGCGAGGACCCCCGCCTGCCGTCGTCGATCAACCCGGCGATACCGCCGGAGCTCGACGCGATCCTGCTCAAGGCGATGAGCAAGAACCCGGCCAACCGCTACCAGTCGGCCGCGGACATGCGCAACGACCTGCTCCGTGCACTGGCCGGCCAGCGGGTCGAGGCCACGCCGGTCATGAACGACGCCGAGAAGACCACCATCCTCGGCGCGCCCCCCGGCTACGGCGGCGGCGACTGGGACGAGGGCGACGACGAGGCGGCCCGGAAGCGGAAGCGCACGCGGGTGGTCATCGCCGTCGTCGCCGCCGTCCTGCTGCTCGGCGGCGTGATCACCGCGGCCCTGCTGCTCAACTCCGGCGACGACCCGGAGACCCCGGCCGCCCAGCAGGTCGCCGTGCCCACCCTGGTCGACCTGCCGCGGGCCGACGCGGAGGCCGCCATCACCGACGCCGGCCTGGTCGTGGGCGACGTGACCACCGAGATCACCAACGACGACTCCCAGGTGGGCAACGTCGTCTCCAGCACCCCCGCCAGCGGTGCGCGGGTCGACGAGGGCAGCGAGGTCGACCTCGTCGTCGGCGCGGCCCCGGACAGCGTCGCCGTCCCGCCGGTGGTCAACCTGGACGAGGACGACGCGCGGACCGCCCTGGAGAACGCCGGTTTCACGGGGAACGTCAACCGCGACGCCGTCGACTCCCTCGAGCCGGAGGGCATCGTCGTCCTCGTCGACCCCGAGCAGGGCACCCAGGTGCCGCCGGACACGACGATCACGCTGTCGGTGTCCGACGGGGACGCCGAGGTGCGCGACGTGGTGGGCCAGCAGCAGGACGCCGCCGTCCAGGCCCTGCGCGGGGACGGGTTCACCAACGTCCGGCCGGAGCAGGTCGAGGACGAGCAGCCCGCCGGCACCGTCGTCGCCATGTCGCCGGCGGCGGGCAGCCAGGCGACCGCGGACACCGAGATCACCCTGCGGGTCTCCAGCGGCCCCGCGGAGCCGGAGACGGTCACCGTGCCGAACGTCGTCGACCAGCAGCAGTCGGCGGCGACCAGTGCGCTGCAGGGGCTCGGACTGGTCGTGAACGTGGTCCAGCAGGACGCTCCCGACCCGGCCGACGTCGGCCTGGTGATCGCCCAGAGCCCGTCGGCCGACGCCGAGGTGGAGCCGGGCTCGACGGTGACCATCACCGTCGGCCGGGCGCCCCAGGGCGGCGGCGGCACCGGTGACGGCACCGGTGGCGGCGGCTGAGCCACGAACCGACCGCACCGACGGCGAAGGGCCCCTCCCGAGCGGGAGGGGCCCTTCGCCGTGTCGGGGGACTCAGGCGGGGGTGGCGACCGTCGTGAGCCGGCGCACGGCCGCGGCGGCCGCCTCGACCGCGGCGGGGTCGGGGGCCATCCCGCAGGTCTCCAGCCACGTGGCGAGCATCCGGTGCCCGCCCTCGGTGAGCACCGACTCGGGGTGGAACTGCACGCCCTCGATGGGCAGCTCCCGGTGGCGCAGGGCCATCACGATCCCCGACGGCGTCTCCCCGGTCACCTCGAGCTCGTCGGGCACCGTGGCGCGCTCGACGGCCAGCGAGTGGTACCGGGTGGCGGTGAACGGCGAGGGCAGCCCGGCGAGGACGCCGGCGCCGGTGTGCACCACCTGGCTGGTCTTGCCGTGCAGCAGCTCCGGCGCCCGCACCACCTCGGCACCGAAGGCCTCGGCGATCGCCTGGTGGCCCAGGCACACCCCGAGGACGGGCGTGCCGGCGTCCGCGGCGGCCCGCACCATGGGCACCGTCACCCCGGCGCCGGACGGCGTCCCGGGGCCGGGGGAGAGCAGCACCCCGGCGACGTCGAGGTCGGCGAGCTCGTCGACGGTGACGGCGTCGTTGCGGCGGACGATGCAGCGCACGCCCAGCTGACCCAGGTACTGGACCAGGTTGTAGACGAAGCTGTCGAAGTTGTCGACGACGAGGACGGGGCGGTTCACGCTCCCTGTGTACCAGGCAGACCCCGTGCTCCCCACCACTCGCGGACTGGCAGCGGGACCCCGCACGGGGCCTCACTCAGTCCTCGGTGGCGGTGGCGTGCTCCATGGCCAGCGTGCCCTCGTAGGCCGGCACCGTCAGAGACGGGCGGTCGCGCACGTCGAAGCCGAGGCCGAAGTCCTCGACCGCCTGCTGGAACACCGCCACCTGCGGCGAGGCGGCCAGCTGGGCGCGGATCGCGGTGGTGTCCCCGACCGCGGTGACCACGAACGGGGGCGAGTACGTGCGGCCCTCCAGGAGCAGCACGTTGCCGACGCAGCGGACGGCGCTGGTGGCGATCAGCCGCCGGTCCATGATCGCGACGCCGTCGGCCCCGGCGGCCCACACCGCGTTCACCACCGCCTGCACGTCGGACTGGTGGATGACCACGTCGTCCGGGCGGGCGCCGATCGGCAGCGAGCCGTCCGGCCGGCGGGGCGCGTCGTCCAGGACGATCTCCACACCGCGGCCGCTGAGCGCGACCAGGCCCGCCGACAGCTCGGCGCCGTCGTCCTGGGCCTGGGCGGCGGCCACCGCGCCGTCCCGGGAGGCGGCCTGGTCGGTCAGCGCCTGCGTCTGGTCGCGCAGCGCCGCCAGCTGCTGCTGCTGGGCCCGGAGGACCTCCTCCCGGGCCCCGATCAGCGCCGACAGCTCGGTGACCTCCCCGCCGCGCAGGTCGGTGCCGCCGGCGGTCTGGCTGGAGGTGGCGAACAGCAGCCCGGCGAGGAGCGCCACGACGGGCACCAGCGCCGCCCACGCGGCGCCACGGCGGTGCCCCGGACGGGTCAGGGTGCGGGCTCCGGCCACGGTCGCAGCTTAGGCTGGAGTTCTGTCACGGCCGGCAGCGACGAACCGGCCCCGGAGGGAGTTCGCACGGTGCCCAAGTCCAAGGTGCGCAAGAAGTCGGTCTACACGCCGCCGCAGGGCACGCTGCAAGCCGGGACGCCGGCCGCACGGGCCGCCACGCCCAGCCCCCGCTGGTACGCGCCGCTGATGGTCGTCCTCATGCTGCTGGGGCTCCTGTGGATCGTCGTCTTCTACGTCGCCGGCGACCGGATCGGCGTGATGAACGGCCTCGGGCCGTGGAACTTCGCCATCGGGTTCGGCCTCATGGTCGCCGGCCTGGTGATGTCGATGCGCTGGCGCTGAAGAAGGACCCCCTCCTCCCCACCCCTGGCACGCTCGGGGCGGGCCCGGGGAGGGGGCCGCACGACCCTCACGAGGCCCTCGTCCCCACCCGGGGACGGGGGCCGTTGTCATGTGAGCGCCCGAACACCCACCGTGTTGTTCACAGGTGCCGCTGTGCACAGCCGATCGCTGCGTCCACAGGTCGACAAAGCGCGATACCCCCAGAGTTGTCCACCGTGTGTGGAGAACGGATGTTCGATCGAACTCCGCTGACCTGCGGTTTCCCCACGGGTGAGGCGGATGTGACGCGAAGGGCACCCGAGTAACTACATGCCTGTGACTCCATCCCCAGCTGTGCACACAGCTGTGGACGAATCGACTTGGCGGCAGGCTCAGGGCGGCGGCCGCACCGCGTCCCTACCCAGCGCCCGGCACTCCGACACGCGATCTGACCACGGGAGATGTCCCGGTCTCCCCGTTCCTCCACAGAGACGGCGACGGCCCCCGGTCCGCAGGGGGACCGGGGGCCGTCGTGGGGAACTGTGGATCAGGCGTCGATCAGCTCCAGGATCGTCGCGTTCGCCATCCCGCCGCCCTCGCACATCGTCTGCAGGCCGTAGCGGGTGCCCGTGGCCAGCATGCTGTGGACGAGCGTGGTCATGATGCGGGCGCCGGAGCCGCCGAGCGGGTGGCCGAGCGCGATCGCGCCGCCCCGGGGGTTGACCCGGTCCAGGTCGGCCCCGGTCTCCACCTGCCAGGCCAGCGGCACCGGCGCGAACGCCTCGTTCACCTCGAACAGGCCGATGTCGTCGATCGACAGCCCGGAGCGCTGCAGCACCTTGTGGGTGGCCGGGATCGGCGCGGTGAGCATGATGACCGGGTCGTCGCCGGCCATGACCGTGGTGTGCACGCGGACCAGCGGGCGCAGGCCGAGCTCGCGGGCCTTCTCCGAGGTGGTCACCAGCAGCGCGGCCGAGCCGTCGGAGATCTGGCTGGCGTTGCCCGCGCTGATGACGCCGTCGGCCTTGAAGGGGGTCTTCAGCGACGCCAGCCTCTCCAGCGTGCCCCCCGGCCGCACGCCCTCGTCGGCCCGCACCACGGTGCCGTCGGGGGTGGTGACCGGCGCGATCTCCTCGTCGAAGGCGCCGTCGGCCTGGGCCTTGGCGGCCTTCTCGTGGGAGGCGAGGGAGAACTCGTCGAGCCGGGTGCGGGAGAAGCCCCACCGCTCGGCGATCATCTCGGCGCCGACGCCCTGGTTGGGGGCCACGCCGTAGCGCTCCATGAACCGCGGGCCGAGGGGACGGCCGGCCGTGCCGTCGCCCACCGAGGAACCCATCGGCACCCGGCTCATCGACTCCACACCACCGGCGACGACGACGTCGGCCTGGCCGCTGACGACGCTGGCCGCCGCGAAGGCCACCGCCTGCTGGCTGGAGCCGCACTGCCGGTCGATGGTCGTGCCGGGCACCGTCTCGGGCCAGCCCGCGGCCAGCGCCGCGTTGCGGGCCACGTTGTACGTCTGCTCGCCGATCTGGCTCACGCAGCCCCAGATGACGTCGTCGACCACGGCCGGGTCGATGCCGGTGCGTGCCACCAGCGCCTCCAGCACGTGCGCTGAGAGGTCGACGGCGTGCACACCGGACAACCCCCCGCCCCGCTTGCCCACCGGGGTCCGCACGGCGGCACAGATGACGGCATCTCGCATGACCACTCCTCGTCGACGTGGGCGGCGTCACGCCCCTCCGGCGATGGTAGGACGTCCACGCACCCGCTCCGAAGGCCCGGCTGGGAGGCTGGACGGGTGCAGTGGTCCACACGGCCGGCGGAGACCGTCGCCCTCGCCGTCGCGGGGGTGGTGCTGGCCGTGCTCGCCGTGCTGCTGGACCCGGTGGGCCGGGTGCTGGTCGGCGCGGCCGCCGTCCTGCTGCTGCTCCTGGCGCTGCGCGACCGCGTGCTGCGGCCGCGGCTGGCCACCGATCCCGACGGGCTCCTCGTCCGCCGGCTGACCGGCACGCTGGAGCTGCCGTGGGCGCTGCTGCGGGTGCGGGTGCGCGAGACCCGGCGTTGGGGCGTGCGGTCGCGGCTGCTGGAGCTGGACACCGCCGTCGGCGCGGACGACGACGGGGTGCTCGTCCTGCTCGGGCGCCGCGACCTCGGCACCGACCCGGAGGACGTCGCCCGCGCCCTGCTCGAGCTGCCGCCGGCCGGCGCCGAGGCCGGCGGCCGCTAGCCCAGGACGGCGATGGTCGGCACGGTCAGCGCCACCACGACCAGGGCCGCGGCCAGGAGCATGAGCCCCAGCACCTGCAGCTCGGTCCGCCGGCGGGCCAGGACGACGATGCCGGTGGCGGCGAACCCGGCGACCAGCCCGCCGAGGTGGCCGAGCAGGGAGACGCCGGGCAGGAAGCTGATGACCACGTTGATCGCCAGCAGCGTGAGCAGGCCCCGCAGGTCCTGCCTGCGGGCGATCATCACGACCGCCAGGCCGCCCAGCAGGCCGTAGATGGCCGCCGAGGCGCCGGCGACCGCCCGCCCCGGGTCGCCGAACAGCTGCAGCGCCACCGCCCCGCCGAGCAGCGAGACGAGGTAGACGACGAGGTAGCGCCAGCGGCCGAGCTGCCGCTCCAGCTCCGAGCCGAACACCAGCAGCGCGAGCATGTTCAGCGCCAGGTGGACGAGCCCGATGTGCAGGAACGCAGCGGTGAGCAGCCGCCAGTCCTCCCCCAGCTGGACCAGGATCGGGATCTGCGCCAGCCGGGCGAACAGGGGCGAGAACTGGTTGTCCAGTGGGTTGGCCCCGACGAGACCCGCGGAGACCGCCGTCGCGACGAACATGGCCACGTTGAGCCCGATGAGGCTCACGGTGACCAGCCCGAACCGGCGGCTCGCCCGGCGCAGCAGGGGCGCCTGGCGGGGCCGGCGCACGTCGGCCTGCCCGTCGCGGACGCACTGGGGGCACTGGAACCCGACCGAGGCCGGGGTCATGCACTCCGGGCAGATCGGCCGTCCGCAGCGCGTGCAGGAGATGCGGGTCGGCCGGTCGGGGTGCCGGTAGCAGGTGGTCGTCGGGGGCGCCGGCTGCGGCTGGCCGGCGCCCCCGTCGTCGGGTCCGGTGGTCAGCTGCGCTGCACCTCGACCGACTGCAGGACGACGTCCTCGACCGGCCGGTCACCGCGGGCGGTGGGCACCTTGGCGATGCGGTCGACGACGTCGCGGCTGGCCTGGTCGGCCACCTCGCCGAAGATCGTGTGCTTGCCGGTCAGCCACGTGGTCGGGGCGACCGTGATGAAGAACTGGGAGCCGTTGGTGCCGGGGCCGGCGTTGGCCATGGCCAGCAGGTACGGCTTGGTGAAGGCCAGCTCGGGGTGGATCTCGTCGCCGAACTTGTAGCCGGGGCCACCGATGCCCTGACCGAGCGGGTCGCCGCCCTGGATCATGAAGCCGTCGATGATCCGGTGGAAGACGGTGCCGTCGTAGAGCCGGTCGGTCGTCTTCTCGCGGGTCTGCGGGTGGGTCCACTCCCGGCGGCCCTCGGCGAGGTCGGCGAAGTTCGCGACCGTCTTCGGGGCGTGGTCGGGGAACAGGTCCACGGTGATGTCGCCGTGGTTGGTGTGCAGCACGGCGCGGCGTGCGGGAGTCGATTCGGTCACGACGCCCACTCTCCCACTGGTCCGCTCCCCGCGGACCGCGGGGAGCGGACCGTGGCCCCGTGCAGGGCCCCGCCGCGGGCCCGCGAGTGGCGGGCACGGGGGTCCTCCTACATGCGCAGCACCTCGGCGACGTCGAGGTTGCGGAAGGACGCCTCGCCCTCGGTGGCCTCCTGCATCCGCTTGGCGAACTCGGCGGTCACCGGGTGCTCGGAGTTCCGCATCGCCGAGGCGTGGTCGGGGAAGGCCACGATCTCGACGTAGGTGTCGAGCCGGTCGCGGTCGGCGGCCACGATGCCCCACCGGGCGGTCGCCTCCCGGCCCATGCGCTCCCGCCACTGCTCGGCCAGCCGGCGGAACTCGTCGAGGCCGCGGGCGCGGAACTCGATGAACTGGAGGAACGAGCCCTGCTCGGCCAGCAGGGCCTCCTCGTCGCGCATCGCGGCACGGATCCCGTCGCGCAGCTCGGCGTCGTCGGTGTGCCCGTGCGCGCTGACCGCGTGGGCGACCGCGAGCTCGAGGACCTCGTCCTCCTCGCCCGAGATCTGGACGGTGCAGTCGTAGTCGCTCGGCACCGTCCGGCAGTCGATCGTCTTCCGCGCCATGGCTGCTCCTCGTCGCGAGCCCTGGCCCGCCCGGCCGGTGGGCCACGAGCGGGGCCGACAGTGACGCCGCACAGGCGCGGCGTCCAGTGACGGAGGTCCCTGCGGCCGTGGACGACCCGGGGCGGCGTCGTCGGCGTTCCGGCGTCGGCCGCTCCGGGGAGGCTCCCGTGACGTCGCTGCCCGGATCCTGGCGATCACGGTTCCCGTCGGGCTGCGGATGGCGTTCTCCGCGGGCGACGGCGCACGGGGGGCCGGACCGGACCCGGAGCCGGCCGGCGCGGCGCCGGCGGGCGTCCGTGACGCGGTGACCTCCGGCCGGCCGGCGGGGCCGGGAGCGTGGAGACGAGGGGAATCGAACCCCTAACCCCCGCCTTGCAAAGGCGGTGCTCTGCCAATTGA
The DNA here is from genome assembly GCF_054050135.1 of Geodermatophilus sp. SYSU D00705. Lineage (NCBI taxonomy): Bacteria > Bacillati > Actinomycetota > Actinomycetes > Geodermatophilales > Geodermatophilaceae > Geodermatophilus > Geodermatophilus sp. SYSU D00705. The sequence goes on from NZ_JBJGYT010000003.1 coordinate 17,842, forward strand.
GCTACGTCCCCGGGACGGGGCGGGTGCCCCGGTGGGTCAGCGTGCGGTGGGGGTGCTGACCGCCTGCGGGCCGCGGGTGGCCTCGGCCCACAGGTCGGCCTCGGTCCGGCCGGCGGACCGCTTGCGGACGAGGGCCAGGGCCGCTGCCCCGGCTGCCGCCAGCGCCAGCTTCTTCAGCACGCGGTGTACCTCCTCGACGGGAGTTCCCCGGCTCCGCCCTGCGGAGTGGGCCGGCCCGTCCGGAGGACGGGCCGGGTGGCGCGCTGGGCGCCGGGACACGGGTGGGCCTGGGAGGACTTGAACCTCCGGCCTCATCCTTATCAGGGATGCGCTCTAACCGCCTGAGCTACAGGCCCGTGAACCTCGAACAGCGTACCTGGCCCGTCCGAGGCGGTCGGAGGGGGGTCGGCCCCCCTCCGCTCAGTCGCGTTCGGACAGGGTGACCTCGAGGCCGCCGACCAGGTCCGAGCACATGTTGTAGATGAACGCCGCGACCGTGCACAGCGCGGTCATGAGCACGATGTTGATCGCGCCGATGACCGCCGCCCCGCCGAACACGATGCCCGGGGTGATGACCTCGGTGCTGCCGTCGGCGCCGGAGGCGGTACCGAGCTGGCCGAAGAGGTCGTTGAGCGTGTCGAAGACGCCGAGGCCGGAGAGCACGCCGTACAGGACGCCGACGGCGACCATCCAGATGAAGAACATCGCGATGGACAGCACCAGTGAGATCTTCAGCGCCGACCAGGTGTCGATGTGCCGCAACTGCAGCCGGGCACGGCGCGGGCCGCGGGCCGGCTTCTGCTTGCCCGGCTTGCCGGCGGACCCCGTGGCGGGGGCCGCCGTCGCGGCAGCCGGGGCGGCCTTCGTCGCGACGACGCCGGTGCCGGCGCCCGTGGCCGGAGCCGGCGCGGCGGCCGGGGGCTCGGTGGCGTCCGGCGTGGCGGGCGGGACGGTGACCGGAGCCGATGCGACCGGTGCGGTGCCGTCGGCCGGGGAGACCCGCTGGGTGCCCGTGCCGGGTGCGGAGGGGGCGGCCGTGGCCGGGGACCCCCCGTCGGCGGCGGGCTGCTGGCCGGTCGGCGCCTTCGTCGACGCGGTGGCGCCCCCAGGCCGGGACCCGGTGCGCACCGAACCCTGCGTCCGGTCGCTCATGCGAGTCTCCCGTTCCCCAGCGGCCCTCGCCGCTCCCTCGTACCCGAGTGTCCCGGCTCGCGGCCAGGGGCGCCCGGGCGCCGGTCAGATCTGTGGTGGTGTGACCGGAGGAGGAGCGGCACACCGGCCCGCGGGCCCGGCCGCCGCGCCCCCTCCGTCATCACGTCCAGACTAGGCGGCTGGCTCGTCGTTGTCCGTCGTCCGCGCGATCGCCACGATCGACACGTCTTCCGGCAAGTTCATGAGCTTGACACCCATGGTGGCGCGGTCCTTGTTGTGCCGCACCCCGTTGACCGGCGTCCGGATCACCCCGCCGCCGGAGGTGATCGCGTACAGCTCGTCGCCCAGCCGCACCGCCAGGGCACCGACGAGGGAGCCCTTGCGCGCCTTGGGGTCGGCGGTGAGCACGCCCTTCCCGCCGCGGCCCTGGTTCGGGTAGTTCTCGATTCCGGTCCGCTTGGCGAAACCGCGCTCGGTGGCGACGAGGACGTCGACGCCCTCCTCGACCACGATCATCGACAGCAGCTGGTCGTCGGGGGCCAGCGAGATGCCCCGGACGCCCTCGGTCGCCCGCCCCATCGGCCGCAGCGCGGCGTCGTCGGCCTTGAACCGGATCGACATCGCCTTGCGGGTGACCAGCAGCAGGTCCTGCTCGGGGTCGATCAGCGCGGCGCCGACCAGCTCGTCGCCGTCGCGCAGGTTGATGGCGATCACGCCGCCGCTGCGCGGGGAGTCGAAGTCGGTCAGCCGGGTCTTCTTCACCTGCCCGTTGGCGGTGGCGAGCACCAGGTACGGGGCGACCGAGTAGTCCTTGATCTGCATGACCTGGGCGATCCGCTCGTCGGGCTGGAACGCCAGGATGTTGGCCACGTGCGCGCCGCGGGCGGTGCGGTTGGCCTCGGGCAGCTCGTAGGCCTTGGCCCGGTAGACCCGGCCCTTGTTGGTGAAGAACAGGATCCAGTCGTGGGTGGAGCCCACGAAGAAGTGGTCGACGATGTCGTCCTGCTTCAGGGCCGCACCCATGACGCCCTTGCCGCCACGCCGCTGCGACCGGTAGAGGTCGCTCTTGGTCCGCTTGGCGTAGCCGGTGCGGGTGATGGTGACGACGACCTCCTCCTCGGCGATGAGGTCCTCCATGGAGACGTCGCCGTCGTTGGCCACGAACTTCGTGCGCCGGTCGTCGCCGTACTTCTCCACGATCTCGGCGAGCTCGTCACGGATGATCTGCCGCTGCCGCTCGGGGGAGTCGAGGATCGCCTGCAGGTCGGCGATGCGGGCCTCGAGCTCGGCCAGCTCGTCGAGGATCCGCTGCCGCTCCAGGGCCGCCAGCCGGCGCAGCTGCATGTCGAGGATCGCGGTGGCCTGGATCTCGTCGATGTCGAGGAGGTCCATGAGGCCACCGCGGGCGGCGTCGGCCGACGGGCTGTTGCGGATCAGCGCGATGACCGCGTCGAGCTGGTCGAGGGCCTTGGCCAGACCGCGCAGGATGTGCGCGCGCTCCTCGGCCTTGCGCAGCCGGTAGCGGGTCCGCCGCTGGATGACCTCGACCTGGTGGGCCACGTAGTAGCGGATCAGCTCGTCCAGGCGCAGCGTCCGCGGGACGCCGTCGACGATGGAGAGCATGTTGCAGCCGAACGTGGTCTGCAGCTGGGTGTGCTTGTAGAGGTTGTTCAGCACGACCTTGGCGACGGCGTCCCGGCGCAGGGTGATGACCAGGCGGCGGCCGACGCGGTCGGAGGACTCGTCGGCGATCTCGCTGATGCCCTGCAGCCGGCCGTCCTTGACCGCCTCGGCGATCGCCTCGGCCAGGTTGTCGGGGTTCACCTGGTAGGGCAGCTCGGTGACGACCAGCTGCACCCTGCCCTTGGCGTCCTCCTCGACGGTGACGACCGCGCGCATGCGCACCGAGCCGCGGCCGGTGCGGTAGGCGTCCTCGATCCCCTCCCGGCCGACGATCAGGCCGGCGGTCGGGAAGTCGGGACCGGGGATGCGCTGCATGCAGGCGGTGAGCGCCTCCTCCGGCTCCGCGTCCGGGTGGTCGAGCATCCAGAACACCGCCTCCGCGACCTCGCGGAGGTTGTGCGGCGGCATGTTGGTGGCCATGCCGACGGCGATGCCGGCCGAGCCGTTGATCAGCAGGTTCGGGATGCGCCCCGGCAGGACCAGCGGCTCCTGGTTCTTGCCGTCGTAGTTGGGCTGGAAGTCGACGGTCTCCTCGTCGATGTTGGCCAGCATCTCCATGGCCAGCGGCGTCAGCCGGGCCTCGGTGTAGCGCATGGCCGCGGCCGGGTCGTTGCCCGGGGAGCCGAAGTTGCCCTGCCCGTCGATGAGCGGGTAGCGCATCGACCACGGCTGGGCCAGCCGGACGAGGGCGTCGTAGATCGCCGAGTCGCCGTGGGGGTGGTAGTTACCCATGACCTCGCCGACGACGCGGGCGCACTTGACGTAGCCGCGGTCGGGGCGGAAGCCCTGGTCGTACATCGCGTACAGCACGCGCCGGTGCACGGGCTTGAGGCCGTCACGGACCTCCGGCAGCGCGCGGCCGACGATGACCGACATCGCGTAGTCGATGTAGCTGCGCTGCATCTCCTGCTGGAGGTCGACCGGCTCGATGCGGTCGCGGGCAGGGGTCTCGGTCACGTTTCAGGTCCTCATGGGTCGGTGCGAAGGATGTGGAGTCCGCGCGGTGGCCCCGTCCAGAGGCTCGCCGCGAGCATGCGAGCGGTGAGGGGGACGGGGTCCTTCTTCAGACGTCGAGGAAGCGGACGTCCTTGGCGTTGCGGGTGATGAAGCTGCGGCGGGCCTCGACGTCCTCGCCCATGAGCACGCTGAACAGCTCGTCGGCGGTCGCGGCGTCCTCGAGGGTGACCTGCAGCAGGATGCGCGTCTCCGGGTTCATCGTGGTGTCCCACAGCTCGGTCGCGTTCATCTCGCCGAGGCCCTTGAAGCGCTGGATCGCGTCGTCCTTGGGCAGCTTGCGGCCGGCCTCGGCACCGGCCTTGAGGACGGCGTCGCGCTCCTTGTCGCTGTAGACGTACTCGTCCCCGATCTTGCCGCCCCACTTGATCTTGTACAGCGGCGGCTGGGCCAGGTAGACGTAGCCGGCCTCGACCAGCGGCCGCATGAAGCGGAACAGCAGGGTCAGCAGCAGGGTGCGGATGTGCTGGCCGTCGACGTCGGCGTCGGCCATCAGCACGATCTTGTGGTACCGCAGCTTCGAGACGTCGAACTCGTCGTGGATGCCGGTGCCGAAGGCGGTGATCATCGACTGGACCTCGGTGTTCTTGAGGACCCGGTCGATGCGCGCCTTCTCGACGTTGATGATCTTGCCGCGGATCGGCAGGATCGCCTGGAACATCGAGTCGCGGCCGGACTTCGCCGAACCACCGGCGGAGTCACCCTCGACGATGTAGATCTCCGAGGCCCGCGGGTCGGTGGAGCGGCAGTCGGCCAGCTTGCCCGGCAGCGAGTTGTTGCTCAGCAGGTTCTTGCGGGCCAGCTTGCGGGCGTCCTGCGCCGCACGCCGGGCCCGGGCCGCCGACGAGGCCTTGTTGATGATCGTCTTGGCCTCGGTCGGGTTGGCCTCGAACCAGTGCGCGATCTGCTCGTTGCAGACCTTCTGGACGAAGCCCTTGACCTCAGTGTTGCCGAGCTTGGTCTTCGTCTGGCCCTCGAACTGCGGGTCGCCGATCTTCACCGAGACGATGGCGGCCAGGCCCTCGCGGATGTCCTCACCCGTGAGCTTGTCGTCCTTGGCCTTGAAGAGCTTCTTCTCCTCGGCGTACCGGTTGACGATCGAGGTCAGCGCGGTGCGGAAGCCCTCCTCGTGGGTGCCGCCCTCGTGCGTGTTGATCGTGTTCGCGAAGGAGTAGACCGACTCGGAGTACGCGTCGGACCACTGCATCGCGACGTCGACGCTCATCCGCATGTCGTTCTTGCCGGTGCCCTCGGCGCCGAAGCTGATGATCGACCGGTGGATCGGCGTCTTCTTGGCGTTGATGTGCTTGACGTAGTCCTCGAGGCCGCCGTCGTAGCGGTAGGTGATCTCGGTGGCCTCGAACGCCTTCGCCTCGGCGCCCGGCTCGGGGGCGGCCTCGGCGAGGGTGACCTCCTCGGCCATGCCGGTCTCGGCCTTGCCGTGACCGGGCCGCTCGTCGCGCAGCACGATGGTCAGGCCCTTGTTGAGGAAGGCCATCTCCTGCAGCCGGCGGCTGATCGTGTCGAACGAGTAGGTCGTCGTCTCGAAGATGTCGCCGTCGGCCCAGAACGTCGTGGTGGTGCCGCGCCCCTTGGTGGGGCCCACCTTCTCGAGCGGGCCCGGCTTGGCCATGTCGTAGTGCTGGTACCACTCGAAGCCGTCCCGCTTGATGCGGACGTCGAGCTTCGTGGACAGCGCGTTGACGACGGTGACGCCGACGCCGTGCAGGCCGCCGGAGACCGCGTAGCTCTTGCCGTCGAACTTGCCGCCGGCGTGCAGCACGGTGAGGACGACCTCGACCGTGGGGCGCTTCTCGACCGGGTGCATGTCGACCGGGATGCCACGGCCGTTGTCCTCCACCCGGACGCCGCCGTCGGCGAGCAGGGTGACCTTCACGGTGTCGCAGTGGCCGGCGAGGGCCTCGTCGACGGAGTTGTCGACGACCTCCCACACCATGTGGTGCAGACCCCGCTCACCGGTGGAGCCGATGTACATGCCGGGGCGCTTGCGCACGGCCTCGAGGCCCTCGAGCACCGTGATCGAGCTGCCGGAGTACGCGTTGTCAGTCTGGGGTCGAGCGACCACGTGGGGCCCTTCTGTCGCGCAACCGGCGCACGGCTCCCCGGCCTCGCGGGCGGGGGGCTGGACGCGGACGGCGTCGCGCCCTGAGGGCGCAGAACGACGCTGAGCCGGTTGCTGGCGGTTTCTCGTTCCCAGGATACCGGGTGGTACGACAGGAATGCCGCCGTCCACGCCCTGAGGCGGTTCCTGCGCCACTCGCGGTTCGTTCGCCACCCCCGATGGTGGGTCCCGGGGTCGACATGCCGTCCCCGGCTGTCTGGTGACCCGACGGCGCGGCCCCCTGCAGTGCCCCCGCCGCCGGCCCCGTCCAGGGCCCCGCTCCTGGCGCGGCGTGGGTGGGGCGGAGGGGGGCGGGGGTCCCGTCTCTCAGTTGACGGGGCCGCCCTTGGTGAACCGGTCGGGGTCCAGCAACGGGACGGCGGGGCCGGTCCGGCGGTTGATGAGCACCGTGACGCCCCAGAGGACGACGCCGATGACCAGCAGCACCCCGGCGATCCGGTACTGCTCGGCGGGCCGGCCGGCCCACGGCGTGGCGAGGAAACCGCAGGCCAGGGCCCCGACGACGGGCAGCACGGTGGGAGTGCGGAAGTGGTCCTCGTCCACCTCGTCCTTGCGCAGCACCAGGACGGCGACGTTGACGACGGTGAAGACGACCAGCAGCAGCAGCGCCGTCGTCCCGCCGAGGGCCGGCACGGCGCCGACGAAGGTGATGAGGCCGAAGGCGAGCGCGGTGGTGAACAGGATCGCGGTCGTGGGGGTGCGCCGCCGCGGGTGCACCCGGCCCAGCAGCGGGGGCAGCACGTGCTGGCGGCTCATCCCGTAGACCAGCCGGCTGGCCATGAGCATGTTGATCAGCGCCGAGTTGGCGACGGCGAACATGGTGATGACGCCGAAGATGCCGATCGGGAAGCCGGGGGCGCCGGCCTGGACGACCTGCAGCAGCGGCGTGTCGCCCTCGCTGAGGTCGTCGGCCGGCACCAGCGCGATCGCCGAGATCGACACCAGCACGTAGATGAGCCCGGTCAGGCACAGGCCGGCGAGCAGCACCTTGGGGAAGATCCGCCGCGGGTGCTTGCACTCCTCGGCCATGTTGACCGAGTCCTCGAACCCGACCATCGCGAAGAAGGCCAGCCCGGTCGCCGCGATGACCCCGCCGAGCACCGAGCGCTCCCCGGTGTCGAACTCGGTCACGCGCGAGAAGTCGCCCTCCCCGATGCCCAGCGCCCAGACGCCGACCCCGATGACGATCAGCAGGCCGGAGAGCTCCACGCAGGTCAGCACCACGTTGGCCTTGACGCTCTCCCCCACGCCGCGGTGGTTGACCAGGGCGACCAGCGCCATGAACCCCAGGCCGATGAGGGTGATCCCGATGCCGTCCTCGATGTCGAGGCCCAGGACGCTCGCCGCGTTCGCGCTGAACGCCCGGGCGGCGGTGGACGCCGACGTGATGCCGGAGCTCATGACCGCGAAGGCGACCAGGAACGTGACGAAGTGGATGCCGAACGCCTTGTGCGTGTAGAGCGCCGCACCGGCCGCCTGCGGGTACTTGGTCACGAGCTCCAGGTAGCTGAAGGCGGTGACCAGCGCCACCAGGAACGCGACGAGGAACGGCAGCCACACGACACCGCCCACCTGGGCGGCGACCTGCCCGGTCAGCGCGTAGATCCCGGTGCCGAGGATGTCGCCGACGATGAACAGCAGCAGCAAGCCGGGCCCCATGACCCGCTTGAGGGTGGGCTGACCGTCCTCGGTCCGGTCGCGTGCCTCGGTGGTGTCGGCCATGAGGGGCCTCCTGCTCGGCCGGTTGTGGGTGGCGACCGCCGTTGGTCCAGGTGCTGTCGATCGTGGCGGGTGGCGGTCCCGCCCGCGACCCGAGCACGGCGCCCCGGGACGGCCGACACTCGGGGCATGGCCGAGTCCGACGCCGCGAAGACCTGCCTCGTCACCGGGGCCACCGGCTACATCGGGGGCCGGCTGGTGCCCGAGCTGCTCGCCGCCGGCCACCGGGTGCGGGTCATGACGCGCTCGCCGGAGCGGCTGCGCGACCACCCGTGGGCCGGCCGGGTGGAGGTGGCCCGCGCCGACGCCGGGGACGCCGAGGCGGTCGCGGCCGCCTGCGCCGGGGTCGACGTCGTCTACTACCTGGTCCACGCGCTGGGCAGCGGCCGGGAGTTCGAGGAGACCGACCGGCGGACGGCGGGGGTCGTGGCGCGTGCCGCCCGGGCGGCCGGGGTGGGCCGGCTGGTCTACCTGGGCGGGCTCGAGCCGGCCGACGAGGAGCTGTCCCCGCACCTGCGCTCGCGCGCGGAGGTGGCGCGGATCCTGCTCGACTCCGGCGTCCCGACCGTCGTCCTGCGGGCCGCGGTGGTGCTCGGCTCGGGCTCGGCGTCGTTCGAGATGCTGCGGTACCTGACCGAGCGGCTGCCGGTGATGGTCACGCCGCGGTGGGTGCACAGCCGCATCCAGCCGATCGCGATCCGCGACGTGCTGCGCTACCTGGTCGGCTGCGCCACCCTGCCGGCCGACGTCCACCGGTGCTTCGACATCGGCGGGCCCGACGTCATGGACTACGCCGCGATGATGCAGCGGTTCGCGGCCGTGGCCGGGCTGCCGCGGCGGCGGATCCTGCCGGTGCCGCTGTTCACCCCGTCGCTGTCCAGCCACTGGGTCGGGCTGGTCACGCCGGTGCCGGCCGGCATCGCCCGTCCGCTGGTGGAGTCCCTGCGCAACACCGTGGTCTGCCGCGAGCACGACATCGCGGCCTACGTCCCGGACCCGGCCGAGGGGCTGCTCGGCTTCGACGAGGCGGTGCGGCTGGCCATCCAGCGGGTCCGGGAGGCCGCGGTGGACACCCGCTGGTCCTCGGCGTCGGTGCCCGGGGCGCCGTCGGACCCGCTGCCCACCGACCCCGACTGGGCCGGTGGCAGCCTCTACGTCGACGAGCGCACCCGCGCGACCGACGCCGCGCCGTCCGCCCTGTGGCGGGTGGTCGAGGGGATCGGCGGCGAGAACGGCTGGTACTCGTTCCCCCTCGCCTGGGAGGTCCGCGGCTGGCTGGACCGGGCGGTCGGCGGGGTGGGACTGCGCCGGGGACGGCGCTCGCCGTCGCGGCTCTACGTCGGCGACGCCCTGGACTTCTGGCGGGTCGAGGAGATCGAGCCCGGCCGGCTGCTGCGGCTGCGCGCCGAGATGCGGGTGCCCGGGCTGGCCTGGCTGGAGTTCCACGTGGAACAGGAGGGCGGGCGCACCCGGCTGCGGCAGAAGGCCACCTTCAAGCCGAACGGGTTGTTCGGGCACGTGTACTGGTGGGCACTCGTGCCGTTCCACGGCTTCGTGTTCGGCGGCATGCTGCGCAACGTCTGCCGGGAGGCCGAGGCGCTCGGCGAGGCGCGCGCCGCGGCCTGAGCAGGTGCGCTGAGGCGGAGGTGCGCGGCCGGGAACCGGGCCTCGGCGCACCCGCTCGGCATGGCGCCGGCTACACGAGCAGCTGGGCGGCGGCGAGCTCGCGGTAGAGCGGGCTGGAGTCGACCAGCTCGGCGTGCGTGCCCCGGGCGACCACACGGCCGCCGTCGAGCACCACGATCTGGTCGCTGTCCAGCACCGTCGACAGCCGGTGGGCCACGACGAGCAGCGCGCGGTCCTCGGCCGCCGCGGCGAGGGTCTGCCGCAGCAGCTGCTCGTTGCGGGCGTCGAGGCTGGCGGTCGGCTCGTCGAGCAGCAGCAGCGCCGGCCGGGCCAGCAGCGAGCGGGCGATCGCCAGCCGCTGCCGCTCCCCACCCGAGAGCAGCACGCCCTCGTCCCCCACCGGGACGTCGAGCCCGCGCGGCGAGCGCTGCACCACGTCGGTGAGCCCGACGTCGGCCAGCACCGCCCACAGCTCCGGGTCGGTGGCGTCCGGGGCGGCCAGCAGCAGGTTGTCGCGCACCGAGCCGGCCAGCACCGGGGCCTCCTGCTCGACGTAGCCCAGCCGCGCCCGCAGCCCGGCCCGTGGCAGGTCGCGCACGTCGGTGCCGGCCCACCGGATCGCCCCACCGGTCAGCGGGTAGAAGCCCTCGACCAGCGCCAGCACCGTCGACTTGCCCGCGCCCGACGGCCCGACCAGCGCCACCCGGCTGCCGGCCGGCACCGCCAGCGACACCCCGCGCAGCACCTCGGTGCCGTCCGCGTAGGCGAAGGAGACGTCGTCCAGCTCGAGCAGCGGCACCTCCCGGGACGGCGGCCCCGGCGGGACCGCGACGGCGGCACCGCCCCGCTCCGGCCGGGCGTCCTCCTCCGGCGCCAGGCCGAGCACCTCCTGGATGCGGGCGAGCGCGCCCAGGCCGGTCTGCAGCTGGGTCCACGCCCCGATCGCCTGGCCCAGCGGCATGACCAGCAGGAACAGGTACAGGACGAACGCGACCAGGTCGGCGACGGCGATCGAGCCCGCGGCCACCCGGTATCCGCCGAGCCCCAGGACGGCGAGGAACGCACCCTGGACCGCGATCGAGCCCGCCGGGGAGACCAGCGCCTCCAGCCGGGCCACCCGCACCCCGGCCGCGTGGGCCCGGCCCGCGCCGGCGCCGACGACGTCGACCTCGCGGGTGGTGGCGCCGCTCGCACGGATGGTGCGGACCGCCGACAGGGCCCGCTCCACCGCGGCGCTCATCGCGCCGACCTCCTCCTGCGCCTGCCGCGACAGCCGGCGCACGCCCCGGGTCACCGAGGCGACGACGGCCACGCCGACGGCGACCGCGACGACGGTGACCAGCAGCAGCCAGCCGTCGACCAGCGCCATCGCCACGAGGGCACCGACGCCGACCACGACCGACCCGGCGATGTCGACGACGCCGGAGGTGACGGTGGCGCGCAGGAGCGTGGTGTCCGCTCCCACCCGCGACATGAGGTCCCCGGTGCGCCGCCGGTCGTACTCGGCGATCGGCAGCCGCAGCAGCCGGTCGGCCACCGTCCGGCGGGTGGTGAGCACCACGCCCTCGGCGGTGCGCTGGAGCAGGTACTGCTGGAACGCCGACAGCGCCGAGGCGGCCACGAGGACGAGGACCAGCGTGACCACCGCGGGCAGCAGCGCCCGGCCGGCCCCGACCGCCTCGATGACCCGCGCCACCAGCGCCGGCTGGGCCAGCGCGCCGGCGGCCGCCACCAGGGACAGCGCGGCGGCGCCGAGCAGCGGTCCGCGGTGCGGGCGCAGCAGTGGGAGCAGCTCCCGCACCCCCGCCGCCGGGGCCGCCACCTGGCCGGGATCGGCGGCGGCTCCCGTGGCCGGATCGGCGGCCGGTTCCGCGCCGGGAGCGGCGGCCTGCGCGGCGCCGGCGGCGTCGCTCACGAGCCGGCGGTGAGGGCGCCGACGATCGCGGTCAGCAGGCGTGCGTGGTGCTCGATGAGCTCGGGCCGGTGGCCGTCGGGCCGGATCGCGGCGACGAAGCCGCCCTCCCAGGCGGCGCCCTGACCGGGCGACGTCCAGAACTCGTCACCGTCGTCGGTGTTGAGCAGCAGGCCGCGCACCGTCGCGTCCGCCACCAGCCGGCGGGTCACCGGACCGTCCTCGGCGGCCAGCAGCACCCACCGCGCGTCGAACTCCGGGTCGCCGCTCGGCACCTGCACCAGGCCGCCGGTGCGGTGCTTCCAGAAGCGGGCGGGCGAGAGCCGCAGCGACGGGACGGGGACGAGCACCGGCGCGGCGGTGACCGCGTACTCCGGCACCGCGTACCGGCCCGAGGCGTACAGGACGTCGAACGCGACGAGCTCGGTGGAGCCGTAGCGGCCGCGCATCACCCCGGCCGGCCGGTGGTCCTTGGTCGCCCGGACCGGCGCGGAGGCGACCAGCCCGGCGAGGGCGGCGTCCTCGGGGCCGGTGCCGTCGGAGATCGCCCAGCCGTGCTGGACCGCCCAGCCCTGCGCACCGACCGGATCGCCCTGGTAGGCGAAGACCCGTTCCACCTCGCCGGGCTGCCGCGGCCGCCGGCTGCCGAACAGGCCCCCGCGCGCCGGCTGGTCCACCGGTGGCGGACCCCACGGCGTCCGGTCGTCGTCCGGCGGGACGGGGGCGGAGGCGCCGGAGGGAGCCGGCCGGGCCGGCTCCGCGGCCGGCAGGTCCCAGCCCGGCGGCTGCCAGGGGGCGCCGTCGTCCGGCGACTGCGCGGGACCGTCGGCCGGCCGCCCGGGGGACCGTGCGGCGTCCCCCTCGCCCAGGTGGGACGGCTCCCGCCAGCCGCTGCCGTCGTCGTGCCGGTCGTCGAAGCCGTCGCGGTCGCGCGGGCTGCTCATCGCTGCATCGTCCTCCCGGAGCGGCCCGCCTCGGACCGGCTCCTATCCGTACGTGTCCCGGGGCCCCCGCCCGCGGACCGACCGCGGGCCCTTCTTCCAGCTCGGGGCCGTCGGTCCGACAACGCGCAGGCGGGTCACGACGTCCCCGCCCACCGAGGCGCGCAGCCGGCCGAGGATCGTCGGGGCGAGCAGCCGCAGCTGGGTCGCCCACGCGGTGGACTCGGCGACGACCAGCAGCTCACCCTCCGTGAGGGTCTGCGGGGTGCAGTGCGCGGCGATGTCCGGCCCGACCAGCGCCGACCAGCGGCCGAAGACGGCGCCGACCTTGGTGTGGGCGCTCCAGTCCTGCGCGGTGACCAGCGAGTCGACCAGCCGGCCCAGCGGCTGCGGGTCGTCGTCCCCCGGCCGGGGGCCGGTCCAGGCCCGGCGCGGCCCGGCGATCCGCCGCCGCGTCGGGCGAGGCCGGGCGGCCGAGGCAGCGCGCGCGGCCTCCAGCGCCGCGCGGGCGATGTCGCTGGGCCGGGACGGCGGGTCAGCGGTCACCGGACCTCCTCCTCGAGCACCGCGGCGTCCACGGCCCCATCCTCGGCGGCCCCGGCGGCCAGCGGAACCACCTGCCCACCGGCGACCTGCACGACCGTGCCGCGCAGCTCGGCAGGGACGTCGTCGAGCACCGCGGCGGTGATGAGCGTCTGCTCCGCGGACCGGGCGACCGCGGCCAGCGCCGCACGCCGGTCGGCGTCCAGGGTGGCGAAGACGTCGTCCAGCACGAGCACCGGCTCCTCGCCGTCGGCCCGCAGCAGCTCGAAGCAGCCGAGCTTGAGGGCCAGCGCCAGCGACCAGGACTCCCCGTGGCTGGCGAACCCCTTGGCCGGCAGGGTGCCGAGGGAGAGGACGAGGTCGTCGCGGTGCGGCCCGACCAGGGTCATCCCCCGGTCCACCTCCTCGCCGCGCCGCTCGGCGACCCGCTCCCGCAGCGCCGTGCTGAGCTCGGCCGCGTCGGGCAGCCGCGCCCCCTCGGCCGGCGGGGTGCCGTCACCGGCCAGCGGCACGGTGCTGGCGTAGCCCAGCGCCGCCACCGCGGCGTCGGCCCCGGCCACCCCGGCGTAGGCGCGGGCCACGTGCGGACCGAGATCGGCGACCAGCCGCAGGCGGGCAGCCAGCAGCTGACCCCCGAGGTCGATCAGGTGACCGTCCCAGACGTCGAGGGTCGCGAGGGCGTTGCCGCGGGCCAGCCGCGCGGTCTTGAGCAGGGCGTTGCGCTGCTTGAGCACCCGGTCGTAGTCACTGCGCACACCGGCCAGCCGCGGCGTCCGGCTGACCAGCAGGTCGTCGAGGAACCGGCGCCGCTCGGCGGGGTCGCCCCGGACCAGCACGAGGTCCTCCGGGGCGAACAGGACCGACTTGACCAGGCCCAGCAGCTCGCGTGGCCGGGGCAGCGGCGCCCGGTTGACCCGGACGCGGTTGGCCCGGCCGGGGTTGATCTCGATCTCGACGAGCAGTTCACGGTCCTCGCGGCGCAGCGCCGCGCGCACCACCGCCTGCGCGGCGCCCTGGCGGACCAGGGGTGCGTCCGAGGAGACCCGGTGGCTGCTCATCGTGGCCAGGTAGCCGACCGCCTCGACCAGGTTGGTCTTGCCCTCGCCGTTGCGGCCGACGACGACCGTCGGCCCGGGGCGCAGGGCGAGGTCCACGCGGTCCCAGTTGCGGAACGAGCCGAGCTGCAGGTGGCGCAGGTACACCTCAGCGTCCCCGTGGTGAGGCGCTGGAACGGCCCCCCTGCAGGGCCCCGCCGCGAGCCTGCGAGTGGTGGGGGGCAGGGGGGTCCTCTCTCATGCCGGGCGCTCGGCCTCCTGCGCCTGCACCGCGTGCACGGCGTGCCCGCCGAACTGCTGGCGCAGCGCGGCGACGGCCTTCATCGTCGGCGAGTCCTCCTGGCGCGAGGAGAAGCGGGCGAACAGCGAGGCGGCGATCGTCGGCATGGGGACGGCGTTCTCGATGGCCTGCTCGACGGTCCAGCGGCCCTCGCCGGAGTCCTCCGCGTAGCCCTTGATGCGGTCGAGCTCCGGGTCCTCATCCAGGGCGCGGACCAGCAGGTCCAGCAGCCAGGAGCGGATGACGGTGCCCTGGGTCCAGGACTTGACCACGCCGGGGACGTCCTCGATGAGGTCGACGGCGGCCAGCAGCTCGTAGCCCTCGCCGTAGGCCTGCATCATCGCGTACTCGATGCCGTTGTGGACCATCTTCGAGAAGTGGCCGGCGCCCACCGGGCCGGCGTGCACGAAGCCCGCGCCCGGCAGCTCCTGGCCCGACGCGTCCTTCGGCGCCGGCGGCTTGAGGGCGTCGAAGACCGGCTGCACCTTGGCGACGTCGTCCTTCGTGCCGCCGACCATCAGCGCGTAGCCGTTCTCCAGACCCCACACCCCACCGGAGACGCCGGCGTCGACGTAGCCGATGCCCTTCTCGCGGCACAGCACGTCGTGGACCTGGTCGTCGGTGTACTTCGAGTTGCCGCCGTCGACGATCACGTCGCCGGGGCTCAGCAGCTCGGCCAGTTCCTTCACCGTCGCCTTGGTGGGCTCACCCGCCGGCACCATCACCCACACCACGCGCGGTGCCGACAGCGCCTCCACCAGGGCGGGCAGGCTGTCGACGTCCCGCCTGTCCGGGTGGTGGTCGAAGCCGACGACCTCGTGGCCGGCGCGGCGCAGCCGCTCGCGCATGTTGCCGCCCATCTTGCCCAGCCCGATCAGCCCCAGCTGCACGACGACGTCCTCTCCTCGAGATAGAAGGACCCTCCTGCCCCCCACCACTCGCAGGCTCGTGGCGGGACCCTGCAGGAGAGCCTGCCTCGGCACCGGCCGGGGCGCGACTGGTTCCTCAGCCGGGCAGGCGCACCGGCATGATCAGGTAGCGGTAGCTGCCGGGGCGCTCGGCCGCCGCGGCGGCGCCGTCGTCGTCGGCCGCCGGCTCCTCCACCCCGGAGAGGACGGCGGGCTTGAGCGGGCTGGTGAAGTCCATCCGCGCCCGCGGCGTGTGCACCGCGGCCAGCCCGTCGAGCAGGAACGTCGGGTTGAAGCCGATGGTCAGCGGCTCGCCGTCGAACTCGACGTCGCAGCGCTCCTCGGCCTGCCCCTCGTCGTCACTGCCGCCGGCCCGCAGGGTGACCTGACCCGGCGTGAACTCGCAGCGCAGCGGCGTGCCCCGCTCGGCGACGAGGGCGACGCGCTTGGCGGCGTCGGTGAACAGGCCCACCGGGAGCACCGCGTTGGCGTGCGACTCGTTGGGCATGATCGCGCGGTACTTGACGAACTCGGCGTCCAGCAGCCGCGTCGTGGTCTGCCGGTCCTTGCCCGAGAGGCCGAGGATGCCCTCCCCCGAGCTGCCCGAGGACAGCGACAGGGTGATCTCCGGGCCGCTGGTCAGCGTCTTCGCCGCGTCGGCCAGCGTGCGGGCGGGGACGAGCACCGCCGCGGACAGCCCCGGGGACTCCGGGCGCCAGGCGAACTCACGGACCGCCAGCCGGTAGCGGTCGGTCGCCGCGAGGGTGACCAGGTCGTCGTCGATCTCCAGCCGGACGCCGGTGAGCATCGGCAGGGTGTCGTCGCGGCCGGCGGCGACGGCGACCTGCCCGACCGCCTCGGCGAAGACGTCGCTGTCCACCACACCGGCCGAGGACGGCATCGACGGCAGGGAGGGGTAGTCCTCCACCGGCAGCGTCGGCAGGCTGAACCGCGCGTTGCCACAGGCGATGGACAGCCGCGGCCCCTCGGCGGTGATGTCGACCGGGTGCGGCGGCAGCGCCCGGGTGATCTCCGCCAGCAGCCGGCCGGGCACGAGGGTGCGGCCGCTCTCGGTGGCCTGCACGTCGACCTCCGCGCGCGCGGAGACCTCGTAGTCGAACCCGCTCACCGACAGCTGGCTGCCGTCGACCTCGAGCAGGATGCCGGCCAGCACCGGCACCGACGGCCGGGGCGGCAGGCTGCGCGCCGTCCATGCGACGGCATCGGCGAGCACCTCACGTGCCACCCGGAACTTCATGACCTGATCCACCCCAGCTCTGTCCGTGCTGCTCCTACTGCGGTGCTCATCGTGCCTTGTACTCCTGACTTGCGGGTGACCGCTGCCCCGATCAGGTGCGCTCCAGCCCCTGCAGACCCTGCTTCCCCACCCTGAATGTGGTTCGAGAACTCATCGAGAGAACTCCCTCATCCTCGTCATCACTGGTGTGGAAGCTGGGGATCGAGCACTTCTGCCCAGGTCAGGGCCGAAGTCGACATGTTGGCCGACTGTGGGTGCAGCAGCGTCATCTGTTGTCGACACGTGGACATCTCGACGACTGTGCACACCGACCGTCGTCTCTCCACCTGCTGTCCCCTGGTTCCCCCAGTGCCCGTCCCCAGGTGCTGTGCACGACGCCGGCCCCACCGACGCGGCCGATCCGGGACCTGACGGAGGCCGGTCGCATACCAGCAGGTCAAGGACGTGCGGGTGACGGGAGGACGACGAACCGACGACGGCACGCCCACGGACCGGCGTCACGACGCGTGAGGTCCTCCCTACGAGATACCCCCAGACTGTGCACATCCCTGGGGACAGCTCGTCGACGAGTCGACCGGCGCCCGGCCGGTCACCGCGGCATCCCGGGCGCAGACGTGCCCTGACGCCATGCACACGCTTGTGCACAGGTGTGGAGAAGTCGACCGTGCTGACCGTCGTGACACGGCGGTCCTCCGGACCGCACCGCGGCCAACGAGGGTTCCCGGCCGCCGTGGAGCCCCACCCGTGTCCTGGCCGGGAGACCCCTCCGGGCCTCCGCGACCGGTCCACTCCCCGCCGGCTGCCGTTCCCGGCCCGGTGCCCGGCTCACCACGGCCAGCGGCCTCACCCGGCGCCCCTCACCCGGCGTCCCCGGCCGCGCCCGAGCGGCCTCCGACCGGCGGCGGTCCCCGGCGGGGTTACTGGCGGGCGCGGCTCTTGATGCGGGCGGTCAGCTCGGTGACCTGGGTGTACGTGGCCCGGCGCTCGCTCATCAGGTTGGTGATCTTCTTCACCGCGTGCATGACCGTGGTGTGGTCCTTGCCGCCGAAGGAGGCACCGATCCGCGGCAGGGACAGCTCGGTGAGCTCCCGGCACAGGTACATCGCGATCTGCCGGGCGTTGACCAGCGTGCGGCTGCGGTTGGAGCCCTGCAGCTCCTCCATCGTCACGGAGAAGTACTCCGCGGTCGCGGCCATGATGATCGCCGCGGTGATCTGCGGGCCCTGCTCGTCGCTGATGAGGTCCTTGAGCACCAGCTCGGCCAGCGGCAGGTCCACCTGCTGCTTGTTCAGCGACGCGAACGCCGTCACCCGGATCAGCGCGCCCTCGAGCTCGCGGATGTTGGTCTGCACCTTGCTGGCGATGAACTCCAGCACCGGGTCGGGCACCTGGAGCCGCTCGCCGTAGGCCTTCTTCCGCAGGATCGCGATGCGGGTCTCCAGGTCCGGCGCCTGGACGTCGGTGATGAGGCCCCACTCGAAGCGGGTCCGCAGCCGGTCCTCCAGCGTGGTCAGCTTCTTCGGCGCCCGGTCGGAGGTGATGACGATCTGCTTGCTGGCGTTGTGCAGCGTGTTGAAGGTGTGGAAGAACTCCTCCTGCGTCCGCTCGGCACGCTCCAGGAACTGGATGTCGTCGATGAGCAGGAAGTCGATGTCCCGGTAGCGACGGCGGAAGTCCTCGGCCCGGCCGGAGTGCACCAGGTTGATGAACTCGTTGGTGAACTCCTCGGTGCTCACGTACCGCACCCGCACGTTGGGGAACATCCGCGCCGCGTAGTGCCCGATCGCGTGCAGCAGGTGGGTCTTGCCCAGCCCGGAGTCGCCGTAGATGAACAGCGGGTTGTAGGCCCGCGCCGGTGCCTCGGCCACCGCGACCGCCGCGGCGTGGGCGAACCGGTTGCTGTTGCCGATGACGAAACTGTCGAAGACGTACTTGGGGTTCAGCCCCGGGTCCTGGGCACCGGCCGGCGCGCGACGGTCCCCGAACAGCGGGACGGCGTCGCCTCCGCGCCCACCCGCTCCGCGGCCCTCACCGCGGCGGCCGCGACCGCTCGCCGACGGTGCGTCGTCGTCCCGGCCGGTGGGCTCGAGGTCGAAGGGCAGGACGGCGGCGCCGTCCTCGTCCACGTCCCCGCCGCCCCAGTCACGGTCGGCACCCCGGGTGCCGCGGCCGGCGGCCCGGCGCGTCGGGGGGCTCCAGTCGGTGGCCGGCCGGTCCTCCTCGTCCCGCTCGGGCGCGGGCCGCTCCGGGAGACCGGGGCGCTCGGCCGCGTCGCGCTCCCAGGTCAGGGGGCGCGTGACGTCGGCCCGGACGCCGAAGGCGCTGCGCCCGTCGTCGGTGCGGTCGCGGGTCTCGCGGTCCTCCTCGGCGCGCTGGGCCTCGACGGCGGACCACGGCCGCCGGGTCGGGACCTCCGGGCGCGGCTCCTCCTCGGGCTGGGCCGGGGTGTCCTCCACCTGGACGGCGACGCGGATGTCGCGACCGAGCTGCTCGGACAGCGCCTCGGCCAGCACCCGCCGCATGCGCGACTCGAGCACGGTCTGGGTGAACTCGTTGGGCGCCGACAGCACCGCGGTGTCCTCGAACACCCCGACCGGCCGGGTCAGGTTCAGCATCGCGTTCTGCTGCGGGGACAGACTCGTCGCCAGCCGCTCGCGGATCTGGTCCCAGACCGTCGCCAGGTCCACCGTGGCATCGGCCATGACCGTGTCCTCCCCAAACCGTGTGTTCGTCGCCACTGCCGCGGGGTGCGCACCGCCGCGCCCGATCCCTCGGCAGTTCCCCGCTGTGGACAGCCGGACACACGGTGTCCACACCGTCGTCCACAGGCTGTGCACGGTCGACGACGCGCTCGTCGGGCATCCGCTCGCGCGGGCCGGTCAGGGACGTCGTCGCTGGTCGGGGAGGGGGTCGAGAGGTTGTTCGAGGAGCGCGGTGGTCGGTCGACCCAGCGGGGCGGCCCCGGTACCGGACGCGGTTGTCCGGTGTGGAGCGACGGCGACGCTAACAGCCTCGTCCACAGCCGGGCAACGAGACCGGCGGCGCCGCGCGGCGCGGCGCGGGGCGTGTCGCCGGGAACCCGCGGCGCGCCGTTCGCTCCCACCGCCGCGTCTGGGGGAGCCTGGGGAGTCCGTGTCCGGACGGCCCTCCGGCACCGGGGAATCCTCGGCTATGCTGGCGGGAGTCTGTGGACGGGGAGCCGGTCCTGCCGAGCTCCAACCGTCCCTCCGCGCGTGCCTGCCCGCCGGCCGGTGCGCACCGTCGATGTCGTGTAGTGGGAGTACCTCGTGAGCAAGCGCACGTTCCAGCCGAACAACCGCCGCCGGTCCAAGACCCACGGCTTCCGGCTGCGTATGCGCACCCGCGCGGGCCGGGCGATCATCGCCGGCCGTCGGCGCAAGGGTCGCGAGAAGCTCTCCGCCTGAGGTGCTGCCCGCGCAGGCACGCCTGCGCCGGCGTCCGGAGTTCACCGCGGTCGTCCGGTCCGGTCGGCGTGCCGGACGGCCGACCATGGTGCTCCACTACCTCCCCGAACGGCCCGTGACTCCGGCCGCCGGCACCGCCGGCGAGACCGGCGGTCCACGGGCCGGCTTCGTGGTGGGCAAGGCCGTGGGCAACTCCGTGGTCCGGCACCGCGTGACGCGCCGGCTGCGGGCGGTCGTCCTGGGCGAGCTGCACCGGCTGCCCGCAGCGGCCGACCTCGTCGTCCGCGCCCGTCCCGAGGCGGCGACCGCGAGCTCGGTCGACCTGCGCCGGGACCTCGCGGCCGGTCTGGACCGCCTCCTCGGCTCCCGGACCCGCACCTCGTGAGCGGCGCCGCGGTCCCTTCCGGTTCCTCCCCCGCTGCCTCGCGCGGGCGGGGACCGGTGGGCCGCGCCCTGCTGGGCGCGGTGCGCTTCTACCAACGCGCGGTCAGCCCGGCGCTGCCGCCGCGCTGCCGGTTCGCCCCCACGTGCAGCGCCTACGCCGTCGAGGCGATCGAGGTCCACGGCGCCGCCCGCGGCAGCTGGCTGGCACTGCGCCGCCTGCTCAAGTGCGCGCCCTGGCACCCCGGGGGCTTCGACCCCGTTCCCCCGGTGAGCACCCCACCACCCGGAACCGACCGAGCCACCCCGCCGGCCCCCGCCCGGGCCCCGCAGGAGGAGTCCCCCCTTGCTTGACTGGCTGTACACCGCCATCTCGTGGGTCATGGCCCGGTGGCACTCGTTGTGGGACGCCGTCTTCGGTGACCCCCCGGCCGGGACGGGCCTGTCCGGGCTGGCCTGGGCGCTGTCGATCGTCTTCCTGGTCGTCACGATCCGGGTGCTGCTGTTCCCGCTGTTCGTCAAGCAGATCAAGTCGCAGCGGGCGATGCAGGAGATCCAGCCGGAGATCCAGAAGCTGCGCAAGCAGTACGGCAGCGACAAGCAGGGCTTCAGCCAGGCGATGATGGCGCTGCAGAAGGAGCGCGGGGTCAACCCGCTGGCCGGGTGCCTGCCGATCCTCCCGCAGATCCCGGTCTTCCTCTCGCTGTTCCACGTGCTGCGCCGGCTCGCCCCCGGTGCGCCGGGCCTCTACGGCTGGAGCGACCAGCTCACCGACGAGGCCGCGCGGGCGCCGTTCTTCGGGGCGCCCATCTCCTCCTCGTTCGACATGTCCGGGGAGAAGGAAGCGGCGATCCTCGCGCTGCCCGGGGTCACCTACACCAGCATCCGGGTCGTCGCCTTCATCCTCATCGTCATCATGTGCGTGACGACGTACGTGACGCAGCGCCAGACGATGAAGCGCTCCGGCCCGGTCGAGGGTCAGGCCGCCACGGTGCAGAAGCTGCTGCTCTACGGCATGCCGATCAGCCTCTTCGTCACCGGCTTCTTCTTCCCCATCGGCGTCCTCCTCTACTGGTTCACCAACAACCTGTGGACGCTGGGGCAGCAGTACTTCATCCTCCGCAAGATGCCGCCGCCCGGCTCCCCCGCGGCGCTGGCCAAGGCGGCCGCCGACAAGCCCGCTGTCGACCCGAAGACCCTCGCGCCGAAGCCCGGGGCCAAGCCGGTCCGGCCGAAGCCCGGCCGTCCCGCGGCGCCGTCGTCCACGGTGGACCCGGCCAACCCGACCGGCGACACCACGCCGTCGGACACCACGCCGTCCGGTACCGCGTCGTCCGACGGCGCGAGCGGGTCGTCGGCGGCCTCGTCCAACGGCCAGGCGCCCGGCGGCAAGGGTTCGACCAGCAGGCCACGCGGGACCACCGCCGGCCGCGGCGGCAGCCCGGGCCCGGCCAACCGGGGCAAGCGCAAGCGCCGCTGACGGCGCGCACCGGCGTCCGCGCGGGCGCCGTCCGGCTCCGGCCGGCCACCGACCACCGGGGAAGCCCGGATGACCGACCACGGGAGGAGACGCCATGAGCGCCCCGCAGAACCCCACAGACACGTCCGTGACCGCTGAGGCGACGTCGGGTGCGGTCCTCAGCCCCGTGCCCGGCGACGCCGGACCGGCCCAGCCGGACCTGCCCGACCCGGACGCCGACAGCGCCGACGCCGTCGTCGACCCGGCGGACACAGACGACGAGGACGGCGGGGACGACCTGCTCGTGCGCGAGGGCGACGTCGCGGGGGACTACCTGGAGCGGCTGCTCGACATCCTCGACGTGGACGGGGACATCGACCTCGACGTGGAGGGCGACCGCGCCTCGGTCGCGATCGTCGGCGGGGAGCTGCAGGACCTCGTCGGTGCGGACGGCTCGGTGCTGGAGGCCCTGCAGGAGCTGACCCGGCTGGCCGTGGCGCAGTCCACCGGCGTGCGCAGCCGGCTCATGCTCGACATCAGCGGGTTCCGGGCCAAGCGCCGCGCCGACCTGACCACCCTGGCCGCCGAGGCGGCCCGCCGGGTGGCGCAGAGCCGGCAGCCGGAGCGGCTGGCGGCGATGAACCCGTTCGAGCGCAAGGTCGTCCACGACGTCATCGCCGGCGTCGCCGGTGTGCACAGCGAGTCGGAGGGCGAGGAGCCCAACCGCCGCGTCGTGGTGCTGCCGGATCGGTGAGTGCCCCCGCCGACGTCCCGGCCGTCCCACCGGCCCCACCCGTAGCGCGGGCGGTGTTCGGGGACGCCGTCGCCGACGCCGAGCGCTACGTGGCCCGGCTGGCCACCGACGGCGTCACCCGCGGGCTGATCGGCCCGCGCGAGGTGCCGCGGTTGTGGGAGCGGCACGTGCTCAACAGCGCCGCCGTCGCCGAGGCGGTCCCCTCCGGGGCCCGGGTGGTGGACGTCGGTAGCGGTGCCGGCCTGCCCGGTGTCCCGCTGGCGCTGGCCCGGCCGGACCTCCAGCTCACGCTGGTGGAGCCCATGGCCCGCCGGGTGGAGTTCCTCGAGGAGGTCGTCGCCGAGCTGCAGGCCCCGTGGCGGGTGGTCCGCGGGCGGGCCGAGGAGCGCTCCGTGCGCACCGCCGTCGGGCCGGTCGACGTGGTCACCGCCCGGGCGGTGGCGGCGCTCCCCCGCCTGGTGTCGTGGTGCCGCGGGCTGATGCGGCCGGGCACGCTGCTGGTCGCCCTGGTGGGTGCGCGGGCGGTGGAGGAGCTGCCTGCCCTGGTGCCCGAGCTCGAGGCCGCCGGGATGCGGGAGATCCACGCTCGGGCTGTCGGTGCGGAGCTGGGCGACGCTGCCACTACCGTGGTGGTCATGACGCGTGGGCCACGGTGACTTCTGCCGCCTGTTCCACGTGGAACCCGTACATCTCCCCGAGCCCGTTCCACGTGAAACGGATCGGCAGGAAGGACCCGAGATGACCGACCCGGGCCAGCGGCTGCGGAGCAGCCTCGCCGCCGACCAGGGGGCCAGCTCCGGAGCGGACTTCGACAGCCCCATCGCCATGGAGGCCCTGCGGGCCACTCGAGTGCTGCACGCGGCCAACCAGGAGCCCTTCCCCAAGCCGGGGCGGATCCGGGTCATCACCATCGCCAACCAGAAGGGCGGCGTCGGCAAGACGACGTCGGCGGTGAACCTGGGCGTGGCGCTCGCGCTCTACGGCCTGCGGACGCTGGTGATCGACCTCGACCCGCAGGGCAACACGAGCACCGCCCTGGGCGTCGAGCACACCGTCGGGACGCCGTCGGTCTACGACGCCCTGGTGGGTGACAGCTCGCTGTCGGAGGTGGTCCACCCGACCACGGCCAGCCCGCTGCTGCTCTGCGTGCCCGCCACCATCGACCTCGCCGGCGCGGAGATCGAGCTGGTCTCCGTCGTCGCCCGCGAGTACCGGCTGCGCCGGGCGATCGAGGCCTACCTCGTCGCCCTGCCGGCCGAGCAGCGGCCGCACTACGTCCTGGTGGACTGCCCGCCGTCTCTCGGGCTGCTCACGCTCAACGCGCTGGTGGCCGGCGACGAGGTGCTCATCCCGATCCAGTGCGAGTACTACGCGCTGGAGGGGCTGGGGCAGCTGCTCAACAACATCGACCTGGTGCGCCAGCACCTCAACCCGGGCATCGCCGTCCGCACCATCCTGCTGACGATGTACGACGCGCGGACCAAGCTCGCCGACCAGGTCGCGGAGGAGGTCCGCAGCCACTTCGGGGACCTGGTGCTCGACGCGGTGATCCCCCGCAACGTGCGCGTGTCCGAGGCGCCGGGCTACGGCCAGTCGGTGCTCACCTACGACCCCGGCTCCCGCGGCTCGACGAGCTACGTCGAGGCCGCCCGTGAGCTGGCCGAGCGGGGCGTCTCGTTGCCGCCGCTCGCCTCGCGCACGGGCCCCGGGATGCCCGCCGTCCCCCCGCCGCCGCTGGGTGCGGCATTCCCCGACACCGACGCGGCCGCCGTGCCCGTCCCCCCTTCTTCTCCTGAGGAGCGAGCATGACCAAGCGCGGTGGCCTGGGCCGGGGGCTCGCGGCACTGATCCCCACCAGCGCCCCGCCCGTCGAGCAGCCGACGCTGCCGGGCGCGCAGCCCGAGGACGGTGCGGCCGCGGCCCCCGCGCCGGCGGCCGAGGCGCCGTCCGCTCCGCCGGTGCACCTGCTGCCGCCGGCGGCCCAGGCGGCCGAGACCGTGGCCCGGCAGCGGGAGGAGGCAGCGGTCGGCGTCCCCGGGGCGCAGCTGCGCGAGGTCGCCGTCGGCGAGGTCGTGCCCAACCCCAAGCAGCCCCGCCAGGTCTTCGACGACGAGGCGCTGGAGGAGCTCACCTACTCGGTCCGGGAGTTCGGCCTCCTGCAGCCGATCGTGGTGCGCGAGCGCACCGAGGGCGGCTACGAGCTCATCATGGGCGAGCGGCGGCTGCGGGCCGCCCGCGCCGCCGAGCTGGACACCGTGCCGGCCATCGTCCGCGACACCACGGACGACGCCCTGCTCCGGGACGCCCTGCTGGAGAACATCCACCGCGTCCAGCTCAACCCGCTGGAGGAGGCCGCGGCCTACCAGCAGCTGCTGGAGGAGTTCGGCGCCACCCACGAGGAGCTGGCGCAGCGCATCGGCCGCAGCCGGTCGCAGGTCACCAACACCATCCGGCTGCTGAAGCTGCCGGTGAAGGTCCAGACGCGGGTCGCGGCCGGGGTCATCTCCGCCGGGCACGCCCGGGCGCTGCTCGGCCTGGCCGACGCCGAGGCCCAGGACGCGCTGGCCACCCGGATCGTCGCCGAGGGGCTGTCGGTGCGGGCCACCGAGGAGGCGGTCGCGATGGCCGCCGCCGAGCAGCCCTCGGCCAAGCGGCGCGCCCGGCGGTTCAGTGCCCCCGGGGTCGAGGACCTCGCCGGCCGGCTGTCGGACGCCTTCGAGACCAAGGTGAAGATCCAGATCGGCCGGGCTAAGGGCCGCATCGTCGTCGAGTTCGGGTCCGTCGACGACCTGCAGCGCATCATCGGCCAGATGGCGCCGGAGATCAGCGGCCGCCAGACCGAGGACTGAGGCCGCTCGGACGACGAAGGCCGGGTTACGTCACAGACGTAACCCGGCCTTCGCGCGTCGGCCCCTGGCCTGGTCCCGGGCACCCCCGCGCTGGCGAGCGAGGAGTCCCCCTCAGCGTTCGGTGGTCGCCCGGCGGGTCAGCAGCCGGGAGAGGACGTCGCCGAGCGAGTGCCCGGCCGCCTCCACCGCCATGGGGAACATCGACGTCTCGGTGAGCCCCGGGGAGACGTTCACCTCCAGGAAGTGCACCTCGCCGTCCGGGCTGACGATCGCATCGGTGCGGGACAGGTCGGCCAGGCCGAGCACCCGGTGCACCTGGACGGCGAGCGCCGCGGCCGCGGCCGCCACCTCGTCGGGCACCCGCGCCGGGGCGTGGTACTCGGTGAGGCCGGGGGTGTAGCGGGCCGTGTAGTCGAACACGCCCGACTCCGGCGCGATCTCCACCGCCGGCAGCGCCTCGGGCCCCTCCCCGAGGTCGACGACGGAGAGGGCGAGCTCCACGCCGTCGACGAACCGCTCGACGAGCACGGTGTCGCCGTAGGCGAAGCAGCTGACCATCGCGGCCGGGAGGTCCTCCACCCGGGTCACCTTCTGCGCCCCCAGCGCGGACCCGCCCGAGGCCGGCTTGACCATGAGCGGCAGGCCGAGCCGGGCCACGATGAGGTCCAGCACCGCGCCCGCGCCGAGCTCGCGGAACGTGCTGTGCGGCAGGGCCACCCAGTCCGGCGTCGTGACGCCCGCGGAGCGCACCACCGACTTCGCGGCGGGCTTGTCCCAGGCCAGCCGGCAGGCCGCGGCGGGCGACCCCACGTAGGGGACGCCGGCCAGGTCGAGCACCGCCCGCAGCGCGCCGTCCTCGCCGGTCGCCCCGTGCAGCGCGATGAACACCGCGTCGGCCGGGGCGGCGGCCAGTCCGGGCAGCAGCTCGGCGTCGGCGTCCCGGACCTCGGCGTCCACCCCGGCGCGGGTCAGCTCCTCCCACACCTGGGTGCCGGAGGAGAGGCTGACCTCGCGCTCGAAGTTCAGCCCACCGGCCAGGACGACGGCGCGCAGGGGGTGCGGTGCCGCCGCGGGCTCCGCGGCGGGTGCGGCCGACTCACTCATGCGCGTCCGTCCTCGTAGGTGTCGCTGTTGGCCGGGCCGACGATGTTCTCGGCCTCGTGGCTGCGGGTGGACCGGGTGACGGCCCGGAAGGAGCCGGTGTCCACGGCGCCGAAGGTGGAGTGCAGGTCCAGCTCGGCCTCGATGACGCGGGCCAGCCGGCGCACGCCCTCGCGGATCTGGTCCGGCTCGGGGTAGCAGTAGGACAGCCGCATGTACTCGCGCCCCGACCCGTCGGCGTAGAAGCCGATGCCCGGCACGTAGGCGACGTGCGCGTTCACCGCGCGCGGCTGCATCAGCTTGGCGTCCAGGCCGTGCGGCAGCTTGAGCCACACGTAGAACCCGCCGTCCGGCCTGGTCCAGGTCGTGCCCGAAGGCATCAGCTGCTCGAGGGACTCCAGCGTGGCGTCGCGGCGCTCGCGGTAGAGCTCGACGAAGTGCTTGATCTGCTCGCGCCATGGCTGGGTGTCCAGGTACCGCGCGACGGCGTACTGGGTGAGCGAGGGCGGGCAGAGCACCTGCGCCTCGGTGGCCAGCACCAGCTTCTCGCGCACGGCGAGCGGGGCGAGCACCCAGCCCACGCGCAGGCCCGGGGAGAACGTCTTGGAGAACGACCCGAGGTAGATGACCCGCCGGCTGTCGCGCGCCCGCAGCGCCCGCATCGGCTCCCGGTCGAAGCCGAGCAGCCCGTAGGGGTTGTCCTCGACGACGAGCAGGTCGTAGCGCTCGGCGATCTCCATGACCGCCTGGCGGCGCGGCTCGGACAGCGTCACCCCGGCCGGGTTGTGGTAGTTCGGCACCGTGTAGAGGAACTTCACCCGGTCGCCGTTGGCCCGGCACTCCAGCAGGGCCTGCTCCAGGGCCTCGGGGATCAGGCCGTCGTCGTCCATCGGGACGTGCCGGACCCGCGCCTCCGAGGCGTCGAAGACGCCGAGCGCGCCCACGTACGACGGCCCCTCGGCGAGGACGACGTCACCGGGGTCGCAGAAGACCCGGGTGACGAGGTCCAGCCCCTGCTGGGAGCCGACGGTGACCACGACCTCGCTGGGCGAGGCGTCGGTGATGCCCTCCAGCGCCATGACGTCGCAGATGCGCTCGCGCAGCCGCGGGTCGCCCTGACCGGAGCCGTACTGCAGGGTCTGCGCGCCCATGCCGGAGACCAGCTCGCCGATCATCGAGCCCACCGCGTCCAGCGGCAGCGCCGTGACCGCCGGCATGCCCCCGGCCAGCGAGACGACCTCGGGCCGGCTCACGACCGAGAACAGTGCCCGGATCTCCGAGGTCTTCATCCCGTGCGTGCGTGCTGCGTACCGGTCCGCCAGCGGGTCCAGCCGCGGATGGCGCGGAGCCGGGTGGGGGGTCACGCCGGGGCCCGGAGGCGTGCCGGGCGGGAGATTGGCCACCCGTCGAGTGTAGGGAGCCGCCCGCCGTTGCCTGCCGGGGACACGGCGGGCAGGACGGACCAGTCCGCTCACACCCTCCCGGGGAGGACGAAGGTGCCGGTCGGCGGGTCGGCCTCGGCGGGCAGGAACAGCCGCTGGACGGCGGCCAGGACGGCGCTGGCCACGGTGCTGCGCAGCCGGGCGTCGAGCAGCAGCAGCCGGTCCACCGGGTGGGAGAGGTAGCCGCAGTCGATGCGCACCGCGGGCATGCGGGTCATGCGCAGCAGGTCCCAGGTCTTGGGGTGCGAGCCGAGGTCGATCAGGCCGGTGCGGGCCACCACCTCGCGGCGCAGCAGGTTGGCGAACTGCTCCCCCACCGTGGACGACGCCCCGGACCCGGTGCCGTAGTAGTAGCTGGCCACGCCGCGGGCGTGCTCGGAGGCGTGCGCGTCGATGTGCAGGGAGAGGAAGAGGTCGGCGCGGGCGTCGTTGGCGAACGCCGTCCGGTCGGCCGGGTCGGGGTTCTGCTTCCGCCCGCGGGTCAGGTAGACGGTCGCCCCCGCGGCGGCGAGCCGGCCCTCGATGCGGGAGGCCAGGTCGAGGACGAGGTCGGCCTCGGTGGTCTCCCCCGCGGTGAACCCGGTGTCGGCCCCGCCGTGCCCGGGGTCGATGACGATCCGCCGTCCGATGAGGTGCGGTCCGCTCTCCACGAAGCTGGCGCTCTGCCGCAGCAGCTGCGGGCGGCCGCCGGTGACCTTGCGGCCGAGCTGGCGCAGCGCGCGCAGCGTCGCCGGCCCGCAGGTGCCGTCGGAGGTCAGCCCGTAGTCGCGCTGGAAGGCCCGCAGGCCGACCTCGGTCTCCGGCCCGAAGACGCCGTCCACCGGGCCGGCGTCGTAGCCGAGCTCGTGCAGCCGCTCCTGCAGGTTGGTGACGTCGTCCCCGCGGATGGGCCGCTCCGGGTCGTGGTGCAGCAGCCGGTCGCCCAGGGACCAGCGGGCCTCCGAGAGGGCCCGGTAGGTCTCCGCACCGACCCGGCCGTCGACCGAGAGGCCACGGACCTGTTGGAAGTGCCGGACGGCGAGCTCGGTGGCCGGGCCGTAGACCGCGTCCTCGAGCGACTCGTCCTCGGTGCCGCCGTCCCCGGAGGGCAGCAGGGCGAGCGCGCGCAGGGCGGCCTGCACGTCGGCCACGGCGGGGCCCCGGTCACCGGGGCCCAGGGGGTGCATGCGGCTGTCGGTTCCCATCGTGGGGTCGATTGTGGTCCCCGGCCGTGCGCCCGGCCTCCCGGGGGGCACCCGGACGCACGAGGGCCTCCCCGGCACACGGCCGGGGAGGCCCTCAGTGACGTGCTGGAACGGCCACCGTTCGGGGCCCCGCGCCGAGCGTGGAGGCGTGGGGGGATGGGGGTCCTCTGTCAGATGTAGTCGGCGAGGTCCGAGAGGATCGCGCCCTTCGGCTTGGCCCCGATGATGCTCTTCACCGGCTTGCCACCCTGGAAGACCGTCATCGTCGGGATCGACATGACCTGGTAGTCACGGGCGATCTGCGGGTTCTCGTCGATGTTCAGCTTGGCGATCGTCAGCTTGTCGCCGTGCTCGGCGGCGATCTCCTCGAGGACCGGAGCGACCATCTTGCACGGGCCGCACCACTCCGCCCAGAAGTCGACGAGCACGGGCTTGTCGCTGCCCAGCACGTCGTCGGCGAAGCTGGCGTCGGTGACCGTCACGGTGTTGCCTGCCATGGTCGTTCTCCTCGTGGTTCGTGGCTGTGGTGTGGGCCTGGCAGGGGTAACCGACCGGACCGGCCGTCTATGCCCCGGCCTGGTGGGTGCCCCGCATCACCCGGCGGCGAACGGGCTCAGCGCTCGCCGAAGGACTCGGCGAGGTACCGCTCGGCGTCGATCGCGGCCGAGGCGCCGGTGCCGGCCGAGGTGATGGCCTGCCGGTAGATGTGGTCGACGACGTCGCCGCAGGCGAAGACACCGTCGATGTTGGTCCGGGTGGTCGGGTGCTCGACCTGGATGTAGCCCTCGTCGTCCAGCTTCAGCTGGCCGGCGAAGATCTCGCTGCGCGGGTCGTGGCCGATCGCCACGAAGACGCCGGTGACCGGGACGGTCTCGGTGCCGCCGCTCTCCACGTCGGTGAGCTGGACGCCGGAGACGGTCTCCTCACCGAGGACGTCGGTGACCTGCTTGCCGAGCGCCCAGCGGATCTTCTCGTTCTCCTGGGCGCGCTGCTGCATGATCTTCGAGGCGCGCAGCTCCTGACGCCGGTGCACCACGGTGACGGTCTTGGCGAAGCGGGTGAGGAAGGTGGCCTCCTCCATCGCCGAGTCGCCGCCGCCGACCACGATGATGTCCTGGTCGCGGAAGAAGAAGCCGTCGCAGGTGGCGCAGGCGGAGACGCCGCGGCCGAGCAGGCGGGCCTCGTTGTCCAGGCCCAGGTACCGGTACTTCGAGCCGGTGGCGACGATGACGGCGTGCGCCCGGTGGACCTCGTCGCCGACCTTGACGATCTTCGGCTCGGCGGTCAGGTCGACCTCGCTGACGTCCCGCGCGACGAGCTCGGCGCCGAAGCGCTCGGCCTGCTGGCGCATGTCCATCATCAGCTGGGGGCCCTGGATGCCCTCGGCGAAGCCGGGGAAGTTCTCGACCTCGGTGGTGGTCATCAGCGCGCCACCGAACTGGGAGCCCTCGAACACCAGGGGGTGGAGGTTGGCGCGGGCGGCGTAGACGGCGGCGGTGTAGCCGGCCGGGCCCGACCCGATGATGATCAGGTCACGGATGCCGTCATGCTCCGCCGGCGGGATCGCGGGGTTCCCGTCGGTGGTCACGGCGGGGCCGGGGGTCGGGTGGTCTGAGGTCACGGGCGGCACAACGTGGATGGTAGAAGCCGCATTCCCCCGTGAGCAGCGGCGCATTCCAGGGGGCGGAAAACCCGACCGGGCGCGAGTCAGTCGGCCGGCTGGGGCGCGACCTCGGCGATGTCGGCGGAGAAGCCGTCGTCCGAGGGCACCAGGCCGGTGACCCACACCAGCAGGTAGCGGGTGGTGACCGGCTCGTCGAACGCGAGGTCCGTGGTCTCCTCCAGCTCGCCGGAGGCGACGACGTCGAAGCCGTCCAGGCCGTCGTCGGGCCGCTCGCCGGCCCGCACCTCGACGGTCGCCCCGGGGGTGTTCGTGGTGAGCGCGACACCGGCCAGTGCCTGCTCCGACCCGAGGTCGTAGACGACGCCGACGCCGTCCTTGAGGTTGCCGAAGGCCGGTGAGCCGCGGTAGGTCAGCGTCGACCACGCGGTCGCGGGGTCCCCGTCGAAGGACAGCGGGATCTCGTCGACGTTCTCCGGCTCGCCGTCGCCGCCGGGGTCGAGCACGGTGCCCTCGACGATCGTGGCGGGCGGGCCCTCCGCGGGGGTGGGGGCCGCGTCGTCCTCGGGCGGGGCGCTGCTGACCGGCGGGGGCGACGTGGTGTCCTCCGCGTCGACCGAGCCGGCCACCGACAGCACGCTGGAGCCGAACCACCAGGCCAGCGCGACCACGATCGCCAGGGCGGCCAGCGGCAGCCCGATGACGAGCAGCCGCCGGCGCGCGGGCGAGCGCTCGTGGTCGTCCTCCGGCTCCGGCGTCACCTCGTCGTAGCCGTGGTCGTCGTCCTCGTACACCCCGAAGCCGGAGGCCAGGGGCAGCAGGTCCTCGTCGGCGTCGACCGGGTGCGGTGCCGGCACCGGCGGGCGGCCCTGGGCGTCCAGGCGGCGCGGAGCGCCCGGCCCGGTGGTGTTCATCGTGGGCGCGGGGTCGTCGGTGGCGTCGTCCTCCCGGCGCTCCCGCAGCCGGCGCAGCCACCCGCTGTCGCTCTCGTCGGCGCCGCGCACCGGCTCGGAGACGTGACCGCGGGGCCGCTCGGCGAGCAGCGCGGCCATCGCCGCCACACTCGACAGACCGCCGCCGGGCTCGGTGGAGCGGGCGCGGCGCACCAGGGCGGCCAGGTCGGGCGCCATGCCCGGACGCGGCCCGGGCTGCGGCTCCTCGCCGGGGCGGCGGCCGGTCAGGCAGTACTCGAGCAGCTCGCCGAGCGCCGCGATGTCGCCCTGCAGGGTGCCGCTGGCGGCGGGCACGGCCCGCAGCCCGACCAGGCCGTTGGGCCGCAGGACGACGGTCTCGGGGGTGAGCCCGCCGACGGCCAGCCCGACGCGGTGCGCCTCGGCCACGCCCTCGGCGAGCCGGCGCAGCACGGTGCGGGCCTCGCGCTCGGGCATCGGGCCCCCGGCCAGCCGCTCGGCGAGGGTCTGCCCCTCGATCCACTCGTTGACGACGTAGGCCGAGCCACCGGGGGCGGTGCCGCCGCTGCCCTCCGCCGCGTCGTACACCATCGCGAGGGCCGGGGTGGCCAGGCCGCCGGCGGTGAGGGCGCGGGTGATCCAGTCGCGCGCGGCCAGGCCGCCGGGGGTGTGCACCCGGATGGCGACGTCGCGGTTGAGGATGCGGTCCTTGGCGCGCCAGCAGCGGATGACGCCGGTGGCGGTGTTCTCCGCGGGCCCGACCTCGTCGAGCGGGCGGTACCGGTCGGGGAGGCCGGTGGTCGTGGACGTCATCGACGCAGCCGACCCCCACTCCCATCCCGGCCGGCGGCTGGGTTGCCCCGGCGAGGGCGTCGCCGGGGTGTTCACCCGCGCCCCAGCCGTGCCCTGACGGCGGCCAGGGGCTCACGGACCTCGGGAACTCGGGCGAGCACCAGCCCTGCCAGGGCCACGACGCCGATCACCACGGTACCGACCAGCAGGGTGCCGAGCGACCCCGCCACCGACGAGCCGAGGGCGTCCTCGGTCACCAGCACCGCGCCCCACCCGAGCAGGCCTGCCACGGCGGAGGCGGCGGCGATGCGCAGCACGGGGCCCAGGGTGGCGCGGCCGTGCAGGGCTCCCAGCCGCCGGTGCAGCGCCACGTGGCCCAGCACCCAGCCGGCCACGTAGGTGATGCTCGTGACCAGCATCAGCCCGGCCACGACGTGCTCGGGGCCGACGACGACCGGGACGAGCAGCAGCAGCGGCACCCGCACGGCCACCATGCCCAGCTGGATGAGCGTCGGCGTCCGGGCGTCCTTCATGGCGTAGAAGACCCGCAGCTGCAGCAGCGTGACCGCCATGGGCAGCAGGCCGAAGGCGCCGACGGCCAGCGCCGTCCCGATGGCCTGCGCCTCCTCGACGCTGGTGTTGCCCCGGGCGAAGGCCACCGTCGCGAGGGCCGGCCCGAGCACGGTGAGGGCGGCGGTGACCGGCAGCAGGCCGAGGGCCGACAGGCGCGTGCCGAGGCCGAGGTCCTGCACCACGCCGGGGACGTCGGCCCGTGCGGCCGCCCGGCTCATCCGCGGCAGCAGCGCGGTCAGCAGGGCCACGCCGATGATCCCGTAGGGCATGTGGAACAGCAGGCTGGCGATGGCGAAGGCGCTGGAGCCCAGTCCGTCCGCGCGGCCGGCCGCGTTGGCGATGCGGGTGGCGACGGCGACGCCGACCGCGCTCACCGCGCTGTACCCGATCACCCACAGGCCGAGCGAGCCGGCCTCGCGCAGGCCGGTGTTCCGCAGCCCCCAGCGCGGTCGCAGCGGCACACCGGCCCGGCCGAGCAGCGGCAGCAGCACCAGTGCCTGCGCGGCGATGCCGAGCGTCGTGCCGCCGCCGAGCAGCCACACCTGCGCGGGCGTGATGGTCGCCGGGGTGAGGTCGCCCGGGCCGGTGGCGGCGACGAAGAGGACGCCGGTGGCGATGACCACGACGTTGTTGAGCACCGGGGCCCAGGCCGGCGGCCCGAACACCCCGCGGGAGTTGAGGATCGCCTGCGCCAGCGCCCCCACGCCGTAGAACACGATCTCCACCAGCAGGATCCGCGCCAGCCAGTTGGCCAGCCGGACCTGCTCCGGGTCGCCCTGGATGCCGTAGAGCGCCGTGAGGGCCGGTGCGATCACGATGGCCAGCGCCGTCACGACCACCAGCCCGGCGACGGCGACCGTGGCCAGCCGCTGGGCGTACGCCGTGCCGCCGTCCCGGTCGCGCTCCTGGGCGTGCACGAGCAGCGGCACGATCACCGAGGTCAGGACGCCGCCGAGCAGCAGCTCGTAGACGATGTTGGGCAGCGTGTTCGCGGTGTTGTAGGCGTCGTTGACCAGCCCGACGCCCAGCGCGGCGGCGAGCACCATCGTGCGCAGCAGGCCGGTGACCCGGGAGACGAGCGTGGCCACGGCCATGGTCCCGGCGGCGCGAAGGATGCCGCGGCTGGCGCCGGGCGCCCCCTCCCGGGCGTCGAGGTCCTCGTCGGACTCGTCGACCGGGCGCGGCACCGCGGGCAGCACCGGGATGAGCTGGGTGTCGTCGGGCCCGGGTACCCAGCGTCCCGGGCGCGGCCGCGGGGGCGGCACGGGGGGCAGCGGCCGCGCCCAGGACCCCGGAGGCGCCTCCGGCCGCACGGGGGACGCCGTGGGCGCGGACGTGCGCGGGTACGGCGGCGGGGGCAGCGGGAGCGCGGGCGGCGTGCCGGGACCGGGAACCGGTGGCGGGCCGGCCGCCCGGTCGGACCGGTCCGCGCCCGACCGGGTCGCCGGGGGGACCGGTGGCAGCGGGATCCGGCGCCGGCGCTCCTCCACGGGCCGCTCGTCGCGGCCGGCGGCGGTCACACCGGGCTCCGCGTCGGGGGCAGGGGCTGGGGCTGCTCGACCGGCTCGGCGGTGCCCCGCCGGCGGCGGAGCACGAACAGCACCAGGCGGCGGAGGAACAGCAGACCCAGCAGCGCGGCGGCGCCGATCGTGATGAACAGCGAGATCGACCCGTACGCGGTGCTCTTCACCTGCAGCTCCACCGGGTCGCCCAGCGGGCCGCCGTCCGGCGTGATGAGCGTGGCGACGACGCCGAAGCGCCCCGACTGGCGCACCTCGGCCGGCACCGGCAGCGTCGTCCGCTGGCCGGGGTTGAGCACCTGTTCGCCGATGTCGCCGACGGTGAGGGCCGCGTTGCCCCGCGGCTGCACCCGGAGCAACACCCGGACGGCGAACGGCAGGTCGTTGCGGACGGTGAGCACCAGCGGGGCGTCGCCCGAGGCGAGGCTGTAGGTGCCTTCGGCCGGGGAGAGCAGGGTGACCCGCTCCCGCAGCCGGCCGAGCGTGGCCAGCAGGTCCGCGGCGCCGGCGTCGAAGCCCGCGGGGTCGTCGCGCCACGCGGCGGACACGGCCCGGGCGACCGCGGCGTCGTAGGGCGCCAGGACGGTGCCGGGGTCGTCGACCACCGCGCCGGCGAGGTCGTCGCGGATGCCGATCGCCGTGACGACGTCGGCCAGGCCCGCGGGCTCCAGCCCGCCCGGTGCGTCCGGGGAGGCCAGCTCGCCGGTGGCCGCCGACGGCCCGTCGCCGAGCTGGGACACCGTCGCCGGCCGCAGCCAGGGCAGCTGGGCGGCGGCGGCCATCATCGCCGCGGCGCCGCCGGGGTCGGGGTCGACCTCGCGGGTCGGGGCCACCAGCACCGTCTGCCCGGCCGGGTCGCTCCCGCCCCGCAGCGCCAGCAGGGACAGCTCGGCGAGGTAGCGCTGCTCCGCGACCCGGGCGCCGCCGGTCGACCGGGACGCCGCGCCGACCAGCCCGCTGAGGGCGCTGTCGGCGACGAGGGCGTCGACCTCGCCGCCGTCCACGGGGACCGCCGTCCGGGCCGCGGCGCCGCCGCCGTCCAGCCCGAGCGCCGCGGTGCCGTCGGTGAGGCCGTCCGGCGAGAGCACCAGCTCCCGTACCCCGCCGGCCTGCAGCGTGGCCACCGTGTCGGGGCGCACCGACCCGCCCACGGCCCACGCCAGGTCGGTGCGGGGCTCGACGCCCAGGGCGTCGCGGAGGATCTCCGCGCCGGCGCCGGTCGGGTCGTCGTCCGCCTCCGGGGGTGTGCTGCCGTCGGTGGGAGCGGCCGGGGTCGAGGCGTCGGGGTCGTCCTGCGCCGTCCCCTGCGGGGTGCCCGGCAGGCTGCGGATGACCACGCCCGGCAGGCCGGCGGCGGTGAGGGCGTCGGCGTCGACGTCGCCGTAGGGCAGCGCCACCACCGGGTGGTCGACGGCGACGGTCCGCAGCCGGTCGAGGAACTCGGCGGCGTCCTCGGTGCCCTGTCCGGCGTCGTCCTGCCCGGCCACGTCGTAGGGACCGGCGGCCATGAGCTCCAGCTCCTCGACCAGCGCGGGGTCGACGGCGAGGGTCACCCGCACCACCGGGGTGGGGTCCCCGCCCTCGGGCGCTGCGGTCTCGGGCAGCCGCTCGACGGCGGACAGCACCCGGTCCAGCCGGCCGCCGTCCTCGACGGCGTCGGCCAGGCCGTCGTCGGCGAACCCGCCGTCGGCGTCGCGGTGGGTGTGCTCCACCAGCGGCCACAGCCAGGCGACGCCGGTGGCCGCGGCCGGCTGCGCCGGGGGCTGCACGAGGAAGGTGGACAGCTCCCCCAGCCGGCGGCGCTCGCCGTCGGCCGCGGCGCCGTTGAGGTTGAGCAGCACCGGGTAGACGCCGTCTCGCGCGATCTGCAGCTCGGCGACGGTGGTGGTGAGCGCGAAGGCGACCGACCCGCCGGGGGCCAGCTCCCCGGGGACGGGCTGGAACGGCGTGGCGACGTCGGTCATCGGGTCGCGGTCGGCGTCGGTGGCCTGCAGCTCGGCGCGGCTCTCGAGCAGGTCGCCGCGCTGCAGACGGACCTCCAGGCCGGTGAACGTCTCGCTGCCGGTGTTGGTCAGCGTGCCGGCGATGGTGACGACGGCGTCGGGGGCCAGCGTCCGCGGGTCGATGCGGGTGGCCTCCAGCTGGACCGGCCGGGCGGCGTCGTCCTCGCTCACCGGCGAGGGCTCGCCGGGTGTGGCCGCGGCCGCCGGCAGCGGGCCGAGCCCGACGAGGGGGGCGGCCAGGAACCCCACCAGGACGGCGCAGAGCGGCGCCGCCCGGCCGCAGGTGCGGCCCCGGTGCGGCGCGGGAGGGGTGCGGAAGGGTCGCCGACCGCTCACGCGCTGTCGGCGAGGAGTGCCGGTGCCCGCTCGACGAGGGCGCGCTCGTCGGCGTAGGCCAGCCGGTCACCGAGCTCGTCGAGGGGGACCCAGGCGACCTCGGTCACCTCGATGTCGGCGTCGGACAGGGCTCCTCCGATGGCGCGGAGCAGGAAGTGGTGCACGGTCTTGTGCACGCGGCGGCCGTCGGCGACGAACCAGAAGTCGATGATGCCCAGCGGGGCGACGACCTCGCCGACGATGCCGGTCTCCTCGGCGACCTCGCGGACGGCGGTGTCCTCCGGGGTCTCGCCCTCCTCGATGTGGCCCTTGGGCAGCGACCACAGGAGCCGGCCGCGGCGGTCGGTGCGGCCGATGAGCGCCGCTCGCGGCCCCGTGACGGGGTCGTCAGCGACCACCAGGCCCCCGGCGGAGGTCTCGTCGACCCGGCGCAACCGGCGGCCGGGGCGCCCTCGACCACCCGTCCCAGCCATGCCAGGAGGGTAGCGCGCGCCACGGCACTACCCTGGATCGTCGTGTCCGGTCAGCCCGCAAGTCG
Organism: Geodermatophilus sp. SYSU D00705; assembly: GCF_054050135.1. Classification (NCBI taxonomy): domain Bacteria; kingdom Bacillati; phylum Actinomycetota; class Actinomycetes; order Geodermatophilales; family Geodermatophilaceae; genus Geodermatophilus; species Geodermatophilus sp. SYSU D00705. The sequence continues at coordinate 54,965 of NZ_JBJGYT010000003.1, forward strand.
TCCCCCGGTCGTCGAACCGGTGCCGCCCGCCGTCCAGGAGACCGTGCGGGAGCTGGTCGACGTCTCCCCCGTGCTGACCCGGCTCGGCGAGCGCTTCACCGCGGCCGGCTTCGAGGTGCACCTCGTCGGCGGCTCGGTGCGCGACGCGCTGCTGGCGGCCGGTTCCGGCGGCCCGCGCGTCCCCGGTGACCTCGATCTGACCACCGACGCCCGCCCCGAGCAGGTGCTCGAGCTGGTGCGCGGCCTGGCCAGTTCCACGTGGAACACCGGCATCGCGTTCGGCACGGTCGGCGTGGAGGTGTCCGGCGTCCGGCTGGAGATCACGACGTACCGGGCCGACCGGTACGACCGGGAGTCGCGCAACCCGGAGGTCGCCTGGGGCACCTCGCTGGTCGACGACCTCGCCCGGCGCGACTTCACGGTCAACGCCATGGCGGTCTCCCTCGGCCCCGACCGCACCGTCACCGACCCCTACGGCGGGCTCGGTGACCTGCTGGCGCGCCGGCTGCGCACCCCGGGTGCCGCCGTCGACTCCTTCGCCGACGACCCGCTGCGGATGCTGCGCGCCGTCCGCTTCGTCGCCCAGCTCGGGCTGACGCCGGACGACGACGTGCTCGCGGCGATGACGTCGCTCGCCGGCGAGCTGGCCCGGATCACACCGGAGCGGGTGCAGGTGGAGCTGTCCAAGACGCTGCTGCAGGACGCCCCGCGGACGGCGCTGGAGCTGTTCGTCTCGACCGGGCTGGCCGACGTCGTCCTCCCGGAGCTGTCTGCGCTGCGCATGGAGATCGACGAGCACCACCAGCACAAGGACGTCTACAGCCACTCGCTGACCGTGCTCGACCAGGCGATCGCACTGGAGCGGGCCGACGCGTCGGTGACCGAGCCGGACCTCGTGCTGCGGCTGGCCGCCCTCCTGCACGACATCGGCAAGCCGGCCACCCGCCGTCACGAGGCGCGGGGGCGGGTGTCGTTCCACCACCACGAGGTGGTCGGCGCCAAGCTGGTGCGCAAGCGGCTGATGGCGCTGCGGTACTCGAAGGAGATCGTCGAGGCCGTCTCCCGGCTGACCTTCCTGCACCTGCGCTTCCACGGCTACGGCCGCGGCGAGTGGACCGACTCCGCCGTGCGCCGGTACGTCACCGACGCCGGCGACCTGCTCCCCCGGCTGCACAAGCTGGTGCGCTCGGACTGCACGACCCGCAACAAGCGGCGGGCGGCGGCGCTGTCGGCCACCTACGACTCGCTCGAGCAGCGGATCGCCGAGCTGTCGGCGGCCGAGGACCTCGCCCGCGTGCGCCCGGACCTCGACGGCAACGCGATCATGGAGATCCTCGGCATCCCGCCCGGCCGCGAGGTCGGCGAGGCGTGGAAGCACCTCAAGGAGCTGCGGCTGGAGCGCGGGCCGCTCGACCGCGACGAGGCCGAGGCCGAACTCCGCGCCTGGTGGGCCGCCCGCGCTGTGTAGCGGAGGCTGAGGGCGCAGGAATCCTCGCTCTCCAGCCTCCGCTGTGGACGGTGGAAGCGAGGCGGGCCCCATCTGGTCCAGCCTGCGCGGGTGCACCTCCCGCCGATCGACCACCGAGGTCAACAGGTCGCGCCCCGGAAGCTGCTGCTGGTGCGTGGCATCAGCGCCTACCGGATGCGGACCGCCGTCGCGTCGGGTCGCTGGCAGGAACCGCTCCCGGGTGTCCTCGTCAGTCACTCCGGGCCCCTCACCCGGACGGAGCGGTGGCACGCGGCGCTGCTGTTCGCGGGGGAGGCTGCGGTGCTGTCCCATCGCAGCGCCCTGCTGGCGTGGGGCGCTCGCATCGAGGAACCGTCGCGAGCGGTGCGCGTCGCCGGCGTTCGAGGTGACTACGCCTCACTGCCGGAGGGTGGCCTGGTGGAGGTCACCACACCCCACGGGCAGCACCTGCGGTCGAGGGGCTTCGTGGTCGTCCACCAGAGTCGTCGTCCCGTGGCCGAGGGGTTCGTCGTCGACCGGCTCCCGGTGGCACCCGCGGCGCGGGCTGCCGTCGACGTCGCCATCACCTCGCGCCGCCGGGCCGACGTCGACCACGTCGTGGCGGACGTCCTCCAGCGCGGCCTGTGCACGGTGCGGGAGCTCGAGGACGAGGCGGCCGCGCTCGCCCGGCGGATGACACCCTGGCTCCAGGCCGCGATCGCCGACGCGCGGCGGGGGATGCGGTCGGTGGGTGAGGCTGATCTCCGCCGGGCCGTCGTCGCAGCGCAGGTCCCCGAGCCGGAGTGGAACGCGGCGGTCGAGACGCCGCTGGGTACGTACTTCGTCGACGCGTACTGGCGGCGCCACCGGGTGGCCGCCGAGGCCGACGGGGCGGCATTCCACCTGAGCGCTCCGGACTGGGCTGCAGACCTCCGGCGGCAGAACGCCCTCCAGGCTGCCCGCGTGACGCTCTTGCGCTTCCCGGTCCGGCGCCTCCGCGCGGAGCCACTCGCCTGCGGGCTGGAACTGGCTCCCCTCGTCGCCTGAGCGGAGGCTGAGAACGCAGGAAACCTCGCTCCTCAGCCTCCGCCGGCCCTCCGGCTGAGGACGGCGGTGAGGGCGTAGATCGCGCCGACGGCGACCACGAGGCCGGCGGAGACGCCCGACGCGGGCAGCAGGAAGGCCGCCGTCACCAGCGCGACCACGTAGCTGACGTTGACCAGCGTGTCGTAGACGGAGAAGACCCGGCCGCGGAAGTCGTCGTCCACCGCCTCCTGCAGGGTGGCGTCGACGCAGATCTTGACCCCCTGGCCCACGAAGCCCAGCACGAACCCCGCGAGGACGACGGTGGGCGGGAGCGCGGGCAGGCCGAGGGCGACCAGCAGCGGCCCGGCGAGGGCCAGCAGCAGCGTCACCCAGCGGGACCGCCCGAGCCGGCGCACCGCCGCCGGGGTGACCGCCGCCGCGAGCAGGGTGCCCGCCGCGCCGGTGGCCACGACCACCCCGAGCCCGCCGAGCCCGCCGGGCACCGGCCCCCACGCGTCGAGGGTGTTCCGGAACAGCAGGAGCGTCATCAGCGTCACCAGGCCGAAGCACAGCCGGTGGGCGGTGATCACGGCGAGCGCGACGACGGCGGGCGGGCGGCTCCACGCGTGCCGGGCGCCGGCGACCATCCCGGCGCCCACCGTCCGCACCGACGGGGACGCCGTCCGGGTCGCGGTGTCCGGCCCCAGGTACCCGCGGCCGAACCCGGCGACGACCCCCGCGGACACCAGGTACGGCAGCGCCGCCGCCAGGGTGGCCGCCGCGTAGGCGCCGTCCCCCGCGCCGGCCAGGGGCAGCAGCGCGACGGCGACCGCACCGCCCACCACCGTGGCCACCGCCCCGGAGGTCGTCGACAGGGCGTTGGCCGGCACCAGCGACGGCTCGTCGGCCGTGTGGGGCAGCGCCGCGGACAGGGCGGAGAGGACGAAGCGGTTGACCGAGAAGACCGCCAGGCCGGTGAGCAGGAACGGCGCGCCGGAGACGCCGGACCACACCAGTCCGGCGAGGAGCGCGACCAGGGCGCACCGGACGAGGTTGGCCCGCAACAGCACCTGGCGGCGGCTCCACCGGTCCAGCCAGACGCCGGCGAAGGGGCCGACCAGCGAGTAGGGCAGGAGGAGCGCGGCGAACCCGGCCGCGACGTCGAGCGGGTCGGCCGCGCGCTGCGGGTTGAACAGCACCGTGCCGGCGAGCGCGGCCTGCACCACGCCGTCCCCGAACTGCGCGGACAGGCGCGTGCCCAGCAGCCGGCGGAAGTCCGGCCGCACCAGCAGGTGGCGCACGCTCGTCCCCGCCTGGCGCACGCGGTCACCCTACGGTGGCCGTCCCGTCCCGGAGGGTGGACGACGGGCCGCGATCGGGCTTCCACAGCGGGCGGTCGCGGGCACCCTGCCCCGTCCGCGTGGGGCACACTGGGTGCGATGACTCCCCCGCCCTCGTCCGAACCCGAGTCCGGGCCGCCGGCGCGCCCGGTGGCGGGACGACGCCGTGCGGGCGCGGTTCCCCCGCTGTCCATCGGCGGTCTGGACGACGTCCGCCCGGGCTCGCTGCTGGTCGCCATGCCGGCGCTGACCGACCCGACCTTCGCCGGGACGGTCGTCTTCGTGCTCGACCACAGCGACACCGGCACCCTGGGCGTCGTCCTGGGCCGGCCGAGCCAGGTGGAGATCCGCGACGTCCTGCCGGGCTGGTGCGACCTCGCCGTCGAGCCCGGGGTGTTCCACGTGGGCGGCCCGTGCGAGACCGACACCGCGCTGTGCCTGGCCGTCTGCCCCGGTGTCCCGCCGGCGCCCGACAGCGGTCTGCGCCAGGTCGCCGGCGACGTCCACCTGGTCGACCTCGACGCCGAGCCCGACGTCCTCGACGGGCAGGTGCAGGGGCTGCGGGTGTTCGCCGGCTACGCGGGCTGGTCGCCGGGCCAGCTGGCCGGGGAGGTCGCCGAGGGGGCGTGGGCGTGCGTACCCGGCACCCCGGACGACGTGCTCAGCGAGCTGGCCGGCCCGGAGCTGTGGCGCCGGGTCATGGGCCGGCAGACGGGCCGGCTGGCGGTGCTGTCCACGGCACCGGCCGACCCGTCGGTCAACTGAAGGTCACGATCCGCCGGTCAGGGGCGCGCCGGGGCAGCCGATCTGGTAGAAAGACCCTCGGAAGGGGGCGGTCTGGGGAAGAGGCCGCCCCCTTCCGCATGTCCGGGGCCGGGTGCTCCAGCGGCCTCAGAGGCCGACGGCCGCCGAGACCTCCGGGTGCGCCGCCCCGTCGACGGTCTCCTCCTCCGCCGGCACCGCGATCTGCCGGGGCCCGTGGTCGGACAGCGTCACCGTCACGTCGTGCTCCTGGCCGGGCAGCCGGGTGAGGAACTGCACCAGCAGGTCGCTGGAGCTGTCCACGGCCACCGACCAGCCCGACTCCGACGCGTAGACCGCCGTCAGGTCGCCGTCCACCGAGCGCTCGCCCTGCCAGGTGTAGTCGGTGCCCCGGAACGCGCCGGGGTCGTCGGGCTCCTCGGCGGAGAGGTTGAGCACCAGCCGCACCAGCACGTCGGTGAGCGGCGACTCGTCGCCGGTGGCCAGCGGTCGGCGCACGTACGAGGCCTCCGGGAGGCCGGCCGCGGCGAGGGTCGCGGCGAGCCCCGGCACGTCGCCGAACCAGACTGCCTCGGGGGTGAAGAAGAGCGTGCGGGTGTCGTCGGGGCGGCCGTCGCCGTAGGTGGTCACCGCCTGGGCGCGCCCCACCCGGCCGGCGAGGTCGACCTCGCCGGTCAGGGTCAGGACGGTGTCCTCGCCGTACGGCGCCGTGACGACGACGTCCGCGCCGCCCTCGTCCTGGTTGCGCGCCAGCAGCTGCGCCAGGACGTCGGCCTCGGCCGCGGTCACGGGGTCGCCGGTCTGCCGTTCCTCGTCGCCGCCGGAGCACCCCGTGAGCAGCGCGAGCACCAGCCCCAGGGCCGGGAGCAGCGGACGGCGGCGCGGCGGCATGCGGCCCAGCGTAGGCAGCCGGGGCGGTCGGGCCGCGCAACGCGACAGGGCCCGTCCCCCGGATCGGGAGACGGGCCCTGTCGGGGCGCTCAGGACCTCAGCGCTCGACGTCGCCGCGGATGAAGGCCTCCACGGCGTCGCGGGCCTCGCTGTCGTCGTACTGCACGGGCGGGCTCTTCATGAAGTAGGACGACGCGGAGAGGATCGGGCCGCCGATGCCGCGGTCCTTGGCGATCTTCGCGGCGCGGACGGCGTCGATGATGATCCCGGCCGAGTTCGGGGAGTCCCAGACCTCCAGCTTGTACTCCAGGTTCAGCGGGACGTCGCCGAACGCGCGGCCCTCCAGGCGGACGTAGGCCCACTTGCGGTCCGACAGCCACGGCACGTGGTCCGACGGGCCGATGTGCACGTTCTCCTTGCCCATGTCCCGGTCGACCTGGCTGGTGACCGCCTGGGTCTTGGAGATCTTCTTGGACTCCAGGCGCTCGCGCTCGAGCATGTTCTTGAAGTCCATGTTGCCGCCGACGTTGAGCTGCATGGTGCGGTCCAGCTGCACGCCGCGGTCCTCGAACAGCTTGGCCAGCACCCGGTGGGTGATGGTCGCGCCGACCTGGCTCTTGATGTCGTCGCCGACGATCGGCACGCCGGCGGCGGTGAACTTGTCCGCCCACTCCTGGGTGCCGGCGATGAACACCGGCAGCGCGTTCACGAACGCGACGCCGGCGTCGATGGCGCACTGGGCGTAGAACTCGGCGGCCTGCTGCGAGCCGACGGGCAGGTAGCAGACGAGGACGTCGGCACCGGACTCGCGCAGCGCCGCGACGACGTCCACCGGCTCCTCGTCGGACTCCTCCACCATCTCGCGGTAGTACTTGCCCAGGCCGTCGAGGGTGGTGCCGCGCTGCACGGAGACGCCCAGGGGCGGCACGTCGCAGATCTTGATGGTGTTGTTCTCACTGGCGACGATGGCCTCGGAGAGGTCGCGGCCGACCTTCTTGGCGTCGACGTCGAACGCGGCGACGAACTCCACGTCGGACACGTGGTACTCGCCGAAGCGCACGTGCATGAGCCCGGGCACCGAGGCGGTCTCGTCGGCGTCGCGGTAGTAGTGCACGCCCTGGACGAGCGACGCGGCGCAGTTGCCGACGCCGACGATGGCGACCTTGACAGATCCCACAGGGGTCTCCTTCTTCATTGGACCGCGAACGGTCGGTGAGCGGACCGGGGACGGTCCTGCGTGTACGGAGGTGGCGACGCCTCCGGGGTCATCCCGCTGCCGGGGGCGGGTCGGCGTCCCTGGTCTCGGGTCCGCCGGTCCGTCGCCGCTCGCTGTCGGTCAGCTCCTGGTCGATCAGCTCGGCGAGCCAGCGGACCTCCCGGTCCACCGACTCCAGGCCGTGGCGCTGCAGCTCGAGGGTGTAGCGGTCCAGGCGCTGGCGGGTCCGCGCCAGTGAGGCCCGCAGGCCCTCCCGCTGCTGCTCCACGGTGCGGCGGCGGCCCTCGAGGATCCGCAGCCGCACGTCGGCGGCGGTGTGCCGGAAGAACGCCAGCCGGACGCCGAAGAGCCCGCCGTCGTCGTACGCCTCCGGGCCGGTCTGGCTGACCAGCTCGTGGAAGCGTTCCTTGCCCTCCGCGGTGATCGTGTAGACCACCTTCCCGCGCCGGCCGGTCAGCGCCGGGGCGTCGGCCGGCAGCGGTGCCCGCGGGTCCGGCTCGTCGGTGGTGACGTAGCCGGCCGCGTGCAGCCGCTTGAGCGCGGGGTACAGCGAGCCGTAGGAGATGCTGCGCAACCCGCCGAGCACCTGTGCGAGCTGTTTGCGCAGCTCGTAGCCGTGCATCGGGGACTGGTGCAGCAGGCCCAGGATGGCGAGCTCGAGCACGTCGCCTCCCCTTCGCCCCCACGGTTCGATGTATCGGGACGATACATCGACAGGCGACCGCCGCGACACGGGGAGGTGTCCGTGAGGTGGCCGGCCGGAGGGCCCGGTGGTGCGGCCGGGACGCCGGGGACCTGCTCGTCAGCGCTGACGGCGTCGGTCGCGGTGCGTACATTGGCGCCGTGCCCGGACGTCGATCCGTCGTGGACTACTCGCTGCAGCGGCGAGCCGTCCTCGCCGACGTGTACGCCGGACGCACGGGGCTCTTCGAGGTCTGCGACGCCAGTCCCTACCTCTCCCGGGCGGCCAAGTACCACGGTGAGGCGACCGACGTCGTCTGCCCGGTCTGCCGCAAGGAGCGCCTGACGCTGGTCAGCTACGTCTACGGCGAGCACCTCGGACCGACGGCCGGACAGGCCAAGACCCCGACCGAGCTCGCCCGGATGGACGCCGCGCAGGAGGAGTTCTCCGTGTACGCCGTCGAGGTCTGCCGCGGCTGTGGCTGGAATCACCTCGACTGCTCGTACGTGCTCGGGAACGAGCCTGAGCCGGGGCGTTCGCCCCGCCGGACCCGCCGGCGCGCCGCCACGGAGTAGTGGCTGCGGGAACAACTGCGCCCCGCCGGACCCTTCCGTCACGTGGGACCGCTGTGAGTACGGCGCTGCCGCGGGTCCTCCCCCGCTCTCACAGCTGAAGACGACACCCTGAGTGCGGGACGCCTTCGTCCCGCCCACCGAACGAGTCAGAGAGGGGCCCCTTCGTGCCTCCCCACGACGAGACCTCCCCGGTCGGGCCGCAGGGCGGCCCCGACCGCCGACCGGCGCCGGGCCGCACCGGCGGCGGGAACGGCGGCAACCGGCGGCCACCAGCCGGCCGTGGGGGCCGGACGACGGCGTCCCGGTCCGGCGGCGCGCGCCCCGGTTCCGCCGTCGCACGGTCGGGGCGGCCGAGCGGCCGGCCGATGACCAAGGCGGCCCGCACGAAGAAGCAGAAGGGCCGCCGCCGGCTGAAGATCGTCGGCGCCGCGTTCGCCGGCATGCTCGTGCTGCTCGGCGTCTTCGTCGGCGTCGTCTACGCCACCACCGAGGTGCCCGACCCCGACTCGGTGCAGAACGCGCAGACGACCGTCGTCTACTACGCCGACGGCACCACCGAGATGGCGCGGCTCGGCGTGGACGGCGGCAACCGCACCAACGTCCCCCTCGACAAGGTCGCGAAGCCGGCGCAGGAGGCGATCCTCGCCGCCGAGAACCGCAGCTTCTACACCGATCCGGGCATCTCCTTCACCGGGATCATGCGGGCCGCGTGGAACAACCTCACCGGCGGCTCGACCCAGGGTGGCTCGACGATCACCCAGCAGTACGTCAAGAACGCGTTCCTGACGCAGGAGCAGACGTTCAGCCGCAAGTTCCAGGAGCTCTTCCTCTCCATCAAGCTCGACAACGAGTACGAGAAGGACGAGATCCTCGAGAACTACCTGAACACCATCTACTTCGGCCGTGGCGCCTACGGCATCGAGAGCGCGGCCAACACCTACTTCGGGGTGCCGGCCGCCGAGCTGACCCCGCAGCAGGGCGCCGTCCTCGCCGTCCTCATCCGCAGCCCCAGCAACAACGACCCCGAGACCAACCCCGAGGGCGCGCAGAAGCGCTGGGGCCTGGTGCTCGACGCCATGGTCGACGAGGGATGGCTGACCCAGGAGGAGCGGGACGCCTCGGTCTACCCGCCGGTGCAGCCCAAGACCGAGTCGAACCTCGGCATCCCCGGCACCCACGAGGGCCTGGTCGTGCAGCGGGCCATGGACGAGCTCGAGGCGAAGGGCTACACCGAGCAGCAGATCCGGGCCGGCGGCCTGCGGATCACCACCACGGTGGAGAAGCGTGCGCAGGACGCCGCGGCGGCCGCCGTCGACGAGGTGATGGACGGCCAGCCCGACGGCCTGCGGCAGGCGCTGGTCGCCGTCAACCCGCACAACGGTGCGGTGCGCGCCTACTACGGCGGCGCGAACGGCAACGGCACCGACTACGCCCAGGCCCAGCGCCAGGCCGGCTCGTCGATGAAGCCCTACACCCTGGCCACCGCGCTGGAGGAGGGCATCAGCGTCAACGCCCGCCGGGACGGCAGCTCGCCGCAGAAGTTCGACGACCGCGAGGCGCTGGTGCGCAACTCCGGCGGCGCGTCCTGCGGCGCGTGCACGCTGGTCGAGGCCATGACCCGGTCGCTGAACACCACCTTCTACGGCCTGGCGCACGAGGTCGGTCCGGAGAAGGTCCGCGAGACGGCACTGGCCGCCACCGGCCTGCCGGAGGTGTGGCCCGAGGGCACCAACCTCGCCGGCAACACCACGCTGGCCAACGCCGACGGCTTCACCGGCTCGGCGATCGGCATCGGCGAGTACGAGATGCGCCCGATCGACCAGGCGCACGGCTTCGCCACCCTGGCCAACGGCGGGGTCGAGCACGAGCCGTTCTTCGTCTCCCGCGTGACCGACAGCCAGGGCGCGCTGCTGCTGGAGTACTCCGGTGACTCCGGCGACCAGGCGATCACCGCCGACGTCGCCAACGACGTCACCTTCGCGCTCAAGGGCGTGGCGTCCTACTCCAAGCGGGCGCTGGACGGCGGCCGCGAGGTGGCCAGCAAGACCGGTACGCAGGGTCAGGGCGAGGACAACTCCGACGCCTGGATGGTCGGCTACACCCCGTCGCTGTCGACGGCGGTGTGGATGGGCAACGACTCGCCCAGCGACCCGATCGTCAACTCCAGCGGCGCGATCATCTACGGCTCGGGCCTGCCCGGAGCGATCTGGCAGGAGTTCATGAACAGCGTCCTCGAGGGCACGCCGAAGGAGGACCTGCCCGACCGGGCGCTCATCCGCGGCGACACCGGCGTGAGCGTGCCCGAGCCGGCGCCGCAGACCACGCGGCCGCAGCCGTCCACCGCCCCGCCCACGCAGTCGCAGCCGTCGACCCCGCCGGTCGTCCAGGACACGCCGCCGGCCGACGGGACCGGCAACGGCAACGGCAACGGTCAGACCGGCAACGGCGAGACGACGAACGGTCAGACCGGCAACGGCGAGACGACGAACGGTCAGACCGGCAACGGCGGGACGACCGGCGACCAGACCGGCCCGGGGGGTCGCACCATGCCGCCGCAGCCCGGCAGCCCCGCCCCTGTCCAGCCGGCGCAGCCCGTGGAACCCGACAGCGAGCTGCAGCCGACCGGCTGACCTGCGCGGGCAGACTGTCCGCGTGAGCACTTCCCCGCAGGGCCCGTCCGACCCGGCTGTCCAGCCGGCGGGCGGGCCCTCGGCGTCTCCGGCGGCGACCACCGGCCGGGGGGACGACGCGCGCCCCGACCGCGTCGTCCCGACCTGGACCGACCCGGTGGCCACGCAGGCCAGCGAGGCCGTCGGCGGCCCGTGGGGACGGCACGCGGTCACCGGCCGGGCCCTGTTCTGGACGCCGCTGCGGGTCTGCCTGCTGTTCAGCACCACCGTGCTGGCGCTCGCCTGGGTCAAGCAGGCGCCCTGCTCCGACGGCAACTGGGCCGGCTGGGTGCAGTACACGCACTTCTGCTACTCCGACACCGTCCCGCTCTACGGCCTGCACGGGCTGGACGCCGGGGAGGTCCCCTACCTGGACTCCGCCGTCGAGTACCCGGTGCTCACCGGCGCGCTCATGTTCGTCTCGGCCCTGCTCGGCCGGTCCTACGACGCGCTGGCGGCGGCGTCCGGCGTGCTGCCCGCCGTCCCGGCGGTGCAGTCGTACTACGTCGCCACGTGCCTGCTGCTGTCGCTGTGCGCGCTGCTGGTGACCCGCGCGGTGCTCGGCTCCTCCGGACGGCGGCCGTGGGACGCCGCGATGGTCGGGCTGTCCCCGCTGCTGTTCGTGCACGCGTTCACCAACTGGGACCTGCTGGCCGTCGCCCTGGCCTCGCTCGGGGTGTGGGCCTGGGCGCGCCGCCGCCCGGTGCTCGCCGGGGTGCTGCTGGGTCTCGGCGTCGCCGCCAAGCTCTACCCGGTGCTGCTGCTGGGCGCGCTGTTCCTGCTGTGCCTGCGGGCGGGGCGGCTGCGGACCTGGCTGCGGACGGCGGGAGCCGCGGGGCTGGCCTGGGCGGCGGTGGACGTGCCCGTCGCCGTCCTCGCCCCGGAGAACTGGTCGCGGTTCTTCCGGCTCAACAGCGAGCGGCCGGCCGACCCCGACACCCTGTGGAACATCGCCATCCACGTCTCCGGGGGGCGGCTGTTCGACGGTCCGCTGGCCGAGGGCGAGGCGCCGGTCGTGCTCAACGCCGCCGTGGCCGTCGCGGTGCTCGCGCTCGTCGTGGCGGTGGCCTGGCTGACGCTGGCCGCCCCGGTGCGGCCCCGCGTCGCGCAGGTGGCGTTCCTGCTGGTCGCCGGGTTCCTCCTGCTGAACAAGGTGTGGAGCCCGCAGTTCTCCGTGTGGCTGCTCCCGCTGGCGGTGCTGGCCCGGCCGCAGTGGCGGGCGCTGTTGCTGTGGCAGGCCACCGAGGCGCTGGTGTGGGTGCCCCGGCTGCTCTGGTACCTCGGCACCGACAACCGCGGCGTCGGCGTGGAGTGGTTCTTCCTCGCCGTGATGGTGCGCGACATCGCCGTCGTCGTCCTCATGGCGCTGGTGGTGCGGGACGTCTGGCGCCCGGACGGCGACGTCGTCCGGGCGAGCTGGCCCGGCGTCGACGACCCGGCCGGAGGCGTCCTCGACCACGCGGCGGACCGGGTGGTGCTGCGCCGGCGGTCAGCTGACGTGTGACCGCAGGAAGGCGACCTCCTCGGCGTGGGCGGCGGCGTCGCCGGGGGTCTCCAGGACGACGGGACAGTCCGCGGCGCGGGCCACCTCGACCAGGAGCTCGGTCGGGATCTCGCCGTCGGTCAGCGGTGCGTGCCGGTCGCGGCTGGAGCCGGCCGGGTCGCGGCTGTTGTTCAGGTGCACCAGGTCGACGCGGCCGGTGATCGCCCGGACGTCGTCCACCGCGGTCGCGAGGTCCCACCCGGCGGCCCAGGCGTGACAGGTGTCGAGCACGAAGCCGGCGCCGAACTCCCCGACCGCCTCCCACAGGCGGGCGATCGCGTCGAGGTCGCGGGCCATCGCGTTGCCGCCGCCCGCGGTGTTCTCGATGAGCAGCGGGACGGCGAAGCCGCCGGTCTCCGCCTGCCGCGCGAACGTCTTGCGCCAGTTGTCGACACCGGCCGCCGGGTCGTCCTTGGCCAGCACGTGGCCGCCGTGCACGACCATGCCGCGGGCGCCGATCGCGGCCGCGGCCCGGGCGTGCGCGTCCAGCAGCTTGCGGCTCGGGATGCGGATGCGGTTGTTCGTCGTCGCCACGTTGAGCACGTAGGGCGCGTGCACGACCACCATGACGTCGCCGGCGAGCAGGTCGGCGGCGTCCGGGCGGGGCTTGGGGGCGGTCCAGCCCTGCGGGTCGGCGAGGAAGACCTGCACGCCGTCGGCGTCCATCTCCGCCGCGCGCGCCAGCGGACCGCCGGCGTCGAGCTCGTTGTCCTCGGTCAGGCCGGGGCCGACGTGTACGCCGATCGGGTGAGCTGGCACGGCGGGAACCCTAGAAGGACCCCCTGCCCCCCGTCGCTCGCAGGCTCGCGGCGGGACCCTGCAGGGGGCCTGTGGACGCGCCCCGCGGCGAGGTCGGCGCGTGGCGTACCCTGGGCGGAGCGCGTTCCACCGGTACCTCCGGTCGGGGCGCGCGACGCGTGTACGACCCTCCTGCTGCAGACCGACTGCAGCCGCCCAGACCAGAGGAGGTGGGGTTCTCCGTGCGTCACTACGAACTGATGGTCATCCTCGACCCCGATCTCGAGGAGCGGACCATCGCGCCGTCCCTCGACCGGTTCCTGACCGTCGTCAGCAACGCCGGCGGCACGTTCAAGACCGAGATCTGGGGCCGTCGCCGCATGGCCTACGAGATCAAGAAGCAGGTCGAGGGCATCTACGCCGTCATCGACATCCAGGCCGAGCCCGCCGCGGTCGCCGAGCTCGACCGGCAGCTCAACCTGAACGAGTCGGTCCTCCGCACGAAGCTGATGCGGCCCGAGGCCCACTGACGATGGCCGGCGAGACCGTCATCACCGTCATCGGCAACCTGACGTCGGACCCGGAGCTGCGGTTCACGCCCTCCGGTGCCGCGGTCGCCAACTTCACCGTCGCCTCGACGCCGCGGACGTTCGACCGCCAGTCGCAGGAGTGGAAGGACGGCGAGGCGCTCTTCCTGCGCTGCAACGTGTGGCGGCAGGCGGCGGAGAACGTCGCCGAGTCGCTGACCCGCGGTTCGCGGGTGATCGTCTCCGGCCGGCTCAAGCAGCGGTCGTTCGAGACCAAGGAAGGCGAGAAGCGCACCGTCGTCGAGCTGGAGGTCGACGAGATCGGCCCCTCGCTCCGCTACGCCACCGCGAAGGTCACCAAGGCCTCGCGCGGTGAGGGTGGCGGCGGCTTCGGCGGCGGTGGCGGTGGCGGCTTCGGCGGCGGCGGCGGGTCCAGCGACCCGTGGTCGACCCCGGCCCCGCCGTCGGACGAACCGCCCTTCTGAAAGAGGACCCCGTCCTCCTCACCCCCTCCCACGCTCGGGGTGAGCCTCTGGACGGGGCCGACAACCCCCTGAACCTCTTCGTAACTGGAGAACCCCGGTGGCCAAGCCCCCCATCCGCAAGCCGAAGAAGAAGGTCTGCCAGTTCTGCAAGGACAAGGCGACCTACATCGACTACAAGGACACGACCCTGCTGCGGAAGTTCATCTCCGACCGCGGCAAGATCCGTGCCCGCCGCGTCAGCGGCAACTGCAGCCAGCACCAGCGGGACGTCGCCGTGGCCGTGAAGAACAGCCGCGAGATGGCTCTGCTGCCCTACACCTCGACGGCGCGCTGACCATGAGCACCCAGAAGCTGATCCTGACGCAGGAGGTCACCGGTCTCGGTTCCTCCGGTGACACCGTGGAGGTCAAGGGCGGGTACGCCCGCAACTACCTCCTGCCCCGCGGCCTGGCCATCGTCGCCACCCGCGGTGCCGAGAAGCAGGTCGAGTCGCTGCGCCGGGCGCGTGCCGCCCGCGAGGTGCGGTCGCTCGAGGAGGCGCAGACCGTGGCCGGCAGCCTGTCCGGGCTGACCGTCCGCGTGCCGGCCCGCGCCGGTGAGGGTGGCCGCCTGTTCGGCCGCGTCACCACCGCCGACGTCGTCAACGCCGTCACCGCCGCCGGTGGCCCGGCGCTGGACCGCCGCCGCGTGGAGCTGCCCAGCAGCATCAAGACCACGGGCCAGCACACCGTCACCGTGCGGGTGCACCCCGAGGTGACCACCCAGCTGGCGATCGAGGTCGTCCCCAGCTGAACCCGGACCCTCCAGGTTCCCTCCGGGGAGGCCGTGGAGGGCCCACCGCCCGCGAGGGGCGTCGGACTCCGGTCCGGCGCCCCTCGCGGCGTCGTGGCCCCCGTGCAGGAGCCCGTGAGCGGCGGGGGCAGGGGCCCGCCGTCAGTCGACCGCCGTCGCCTCGATCTCGACCATCAGCTCCGGGAAGGCCAGCCGCGTGACCCCGACGAGGGTCGACGTCGGCCGGATCCCGGCGGCGGCGAAGCGCTCGGCGAGGGCCGGCCAGCAGGTCATGATGCCGTCGACGTCGGTCGTGAAGACGTTCAGCCGGACGACGTTGGCCAGTGTCATGCCGCCGTCCTTCAGCACGGTCTCGACGTTGTCGAGGCTCAGGGCCACCTGGGCGGCCAGGTCGCCTGGGTGCTGCGGGACGCCCTCGGCGTTCACGGCGGCCTGACCGGAGCACACGAGCACCCTGCCGGCGCCCTCGACGAGCGCGGCCTGGTCGAAGCCGAAGGCGGCCGACCACGGCCAGGGGTTCACGGGGGTACGGGTGACGGGCATCGGGGCCTCCCTTCCTCGGCCGCCGCCACGGGTCCGGGGCGGTCGGCGGCGGGAGCCCATGGTGGACCACCGGCGGGCACGAGTGGAGCTGTGGACATGTGGCCCGTGGGACGGGTGGTCACCGGTCCGCGACACGCCGGGGGGCGACACCCGGATTTCTCGGTGATTTTCCCCGTCCACACCCGGTGGGTCGTCTTCCCGCAGCTCAGGCGCGGGATGTGGAGATCGGCGCCCGTCCGTCCCCCGCTGTCTCCACATGTCGACACGTCTGTGTCCACCGACTTGTCCACAAGTTGTGCAGAACGAGGTGCACAGCGGTGTTGGACTGCTCCGTCTCAGCTTCCTAACGTCCTCCCCGAGCTGCCGCCGGCGCGTCCTGTCGGTGCCGCGCGGTAGCAATGACACGAACAGACGTTCGAGTCAGGTGTACGTCGATTCTGGTGCTTCCCCCACCAGGCCCCGGCCGGCGGCCGGGGTCTGTTCGCGGGTGCGCCGGTGAGTGGATGGAGGAGCCTCCGTGGCGGTGGCCGACGAGTTCAGCCGACCGATGCCGACGGCGCCGGAGTACGACCGGCAGCCGCCGCAGGACGTCGCGGCCGAGCAGTCGGTGCTCGGCGGCATGCTGCTGAGCAAGGACGCGATCGCCGACGTCGTCGAGGTGCTGGCCGGCCCGGACTTCTACCGGCCCGCGCACCAGGTGATCTTCGACTGCATCCTCGACCTGTACGGCCGTGGCGAGCCGGCCGACGCGATCACCGTCGCCGCGGAGCTCAACCGCACCGACCAGCTGTCGAAGATGGGCGGCGCGGTCTACCTGCACACGCTCATCCAGTCCACGCCCACCGCGGCCAACGCCGGCTACTACGCGGCGATCGTGGCCGAGCAGGCGGTGCTGCGCCGGCTGGTGGAGGCCGGCACCCGCGTGGTCCAGCTGGGCTACGGCGCCGCGGGCGGCAAGGGCGACGTCGACGACATCGTCGACCGCGCCCAGCAGGAGATCTACGACGTCACCGAGAAGCGCATGAGCGAGGACTACGCGCGCCTCGAGGACGTCCTGCAGCCGACGATGGACGAGCTGGACGCCATCGCCTCCCGCGGTGGCACCGCGCGCGGCGTGCCCACGGGCATCCGCGACCTCGACGAGCTCACCAACGGCCTGCAGGCCGGTCAGATGGTCGTCATCGCGGCCCGCCCCGGTGTGGGCAAGTCGACCCTCGGCCTGGACATCGCCCGCTCGGCCACCGTGAAGCACCACCTGCCGGCGGTCATCTTCTCGCTGGAGATGAGCAAGCACGAGATCACCATGCGTCTGCTGTCGGCCGAGGCGAAGGTGCCGCTGCACCACATGCGCGCCGGCACGCTGTCCGACGAGGACTGGTCGAAGCTGGCCCGTCGCATGGGCGAGATCGCCGACGCCCCGCTCTACATCGACGACTCCCCGAACATGACGATGATGGAGATCCGGGCCAAGGCGCGGCGGCTCAAGCAGCGCAACGACCTCAAGCTCGTGGTCATCGACTACCTCCAGCTGATGACCTCGGGCAAGCGGGTCGAGAGCCGCCAGCAGGAGGTCTCGGAGTTCTCCCGTGCGCTCAAGCTGCTGGCCAAGGAGCTCGAGGTCCCGGTCATCGCGATGAGCCAGCTGAACCGTGGGTCGGAGCAGCGTCAGGACAAGAAGCCGATGCTGTCGGACCTCCGTGAGTCCGGCTCGATCGAGCAGGACGCCGACATGGTCATGATGATCCACCGCGAGGACATGTACGAGAAGGAGAGCCCGCGGGCCGGCGAGGCCGACATCATGCTGGTCAAGCACCGCAACGGCCCCACCGCGAACGTCACCGTCGCCTTCCAGGGCCACTACAGCCGCTTCGTGGACATGGCGAACTGACCCGACCCCAGACCCCCAGAGGCCCAGGACGACGTCGTCCTGGGCCTCTCGGCTGTCGTCACGGCGGAAACCGTCGGACCCTCCTGTCACGGTGGGCGCGTGAAGCTGTTGACCGCGACGTACACGGGGCAGGGCGAGCGGGACGGCGACTTCTGCTTCGCCGTCGAGGGCGAGCTGGTCCTGGTGGGTGACGTCTGCGCGGCCGACCAGGCCGACCCCGACCCCGACGGCGGGTGCGGCTGCGGCCGGGCCTTCACCGGGCTGAGCTCGCACCGGGGCACGACGACCGCGATGGTCCGCGACCTCGAGTTCTCCCTCGGCGACCTGCAGCTGGCCCTGGAGGCCCATCTCGCCGCGAGCGGTCTGGGTCCCGATGTCCTGGGCGACGAGGACTTCGCCGACCTCGTGGAGGAGACGGTGCACGAGACGGCGTCCTTCGCCCGGTGCTGGCCCGTGGGCACGGTCCTCGGGCGGCGCCTGGACTCGGTCCGCCGGCGGTCGCTGCCGGCCGGCGCGGAGGACCACCCCTGGTTCGGCTCCGACAGCTGAGCCGCGCGTGCTCGTCGTGGCCACGGACGACGAGAGACCCGGAGTGCGGCTACCAGCACTCCGGGCCTCGTCGTCGGCTCCCGCCGCCTCAGGGGCGGCCAGGGGTCAGGCCGCGGCGGCCTCGGCCAGGAGCCGGCGGCGGACCTTCGGCGACCCGGTGCTCATCTTGTAGAGCATGACCAGCTGCGAGGGCAGGTTCCGCGCCGTCGTCTTGTCCAGCCAGCCGTTGGGCAGCGACAGCCGGATGATCTTGTGCCAGGCCGACGCGACCTGCTTGGGCAGCGGCGCGGAGTGGTAGTTCAGCCCGTACCGGTCGAACAGGTCGCGGACCCTCGGCGCGATCTCGGCGTACCGGTTGCTCGGCAGGTCGGGGAACAGGTGGTGCTCGATCTGGTGCGACAGGTTGCCGGTCATGATGTGCATGGCCTTCGACCCGGAGATGTTCGCCGAGCCCAGCATCTGCCGCAGGTACCACTCGCCGCGGGTCTCGCCGTCGATGGACTTCTTCTCGAAGGTCTCCACGCCCTCGGGGAAGTGCCCGCAGAGGATGACGGAGTTCGACCACAGGTTGCGCACCAGGTTGGCCACGAAGTTGGCCGTCAGGGTCGCCAGGAAGTTGGGCCCGGACAGCAGCGGGTGGACGAGGTAGTCCTTGCGTGCCTGCCGGCCGATCTTGCGCAGCACGGCCTTGGCCCGCGCGCGGAACTCGGGGTCCCCGGTCTGCTTCTTCGCGATGACCGCGCCGAGCTCGAGGTCGTAGGCGGCGATGCCGTACTCGAAGAAGCAGGCGTTGATGAAGCTCCACAGCGGCTGCCCCAGGTACATCGGCACCCACGTCTGGTCCTCGTCGACGCGCATGATGCCGTAGCCGAGGTCGTTGTCCTTGCCGATCACGTTCGTGTACGTGTGGTGCAGCTCGTTGTGCGAGTGCTTCCACTGCTCGGCCGGGCTGGCCATGTCCCACTCCCACGTCGTGGAGTGGATCTTCGGGTCGCGCATCCAGTCCCACTGCCCGTGCAGGATGTTGTGCCCGATCTCCATGTTGTCGAGGATCTTGGCCACCGAGAGGCCGATCGTCCCGAGCACCCAGGCGGGCGGGAAGCCCGAGGCCAGCAGCACCGCGCGGCTGCCGAGCTCGATCTTCCGGTGGACGTCGATGACCTTGCGGATGTAGGCCGCGTCGGCCGCACCGCGGGTGTCGATGACGCTCTGACGGATGTCGTCGAGCTCCTTGCCGATGAGCTCGACGTCCTCGGCGGTGAGGTGGGCGATCGGGTTGACGGGCTTCTTCTGCAGGACGGTCACGCGTGAGTCCTCCGCTGGGTTCGGGGGCGGTCGGTCAGTGGTCGATGTCGCAGGCGCCGGCGGCGGCGCTCACGCAGGTCTGGATGAGGACGCCGTCCCCGGGGGCGGCGGTGGTGACCTCGCCGTTGCGCAGGTCGCGGACCGCGCCCTCCCGCAGCGGCAGCACGCAGCCGAAGCAGATGCCCATCCGGCAGCCGCTCGGCATGAGCACGCCGGCCTCCTCGGCGGCGTCGAGGATCGTCGTCGCGCCGTCGGCCTCCAGCGTCGTGCCCGACTTCACGAAGGAGACGGTGCCGCCCTCGCCGGCGACGACGGTCGTGGGGCGGAACCGCTCGGTGAACAGCCGGTCGGCCAGCCCGGCCGTCTCCCAGTGCTCCTCGAGGGCCTCCAGCAGGCCGACGGGGCCGCACGCCCAGGTGGCGCGCTCGGCGTGGTCGGGCACCAGGGCGGTGATCGCCGCGGGGTCGAGCAGCCCGGCGGTCTCGGTGTGCTGCTCGACCAGCCGGATCCGGCCGGCGGCGGCCAGCGCCCGCAGCTCGGCACCGAAGACGACGTCCTCGGCGGTGGGCGCGGAGTGCACGAGGACGACGTCGGGGAGCTCGGGGTGGTTGCGCAGGATGCCCATGACCGGCGTGATCCCGGAGCCCGCGGTGATGAACAGCGTCTTCGCCGGAGCCGGCGTGGGCAGCACGAACTCACCCGCGGCCTGGTCGAGCTGCACGATGGTGCCCGGCTCGGTGTGGTGCACCAGGTGGTTGCTGACCTTCCCGCCGGGGATGGCCTTGACGGTGATGCTGATGCAGCCGTCGGAGCGGGTCAGGTCCGAGGTCAGCGAGTAGGCGCGCCACTGGCGGACGCCGTCGACGTCGACACCGATGCGCACCCACTGGCCGGGCACGTGCGGCCGCCAGTCGGCGCCGGGGCGGATCACGAGGGTCGCGGCGTCGCGGGTCTCGTGGTGCACCGCCTCGATGCGCCCGCGCAGGGCGGCGCCGGAGCGCAGCGGGTGCACCAGGTCCAGGTAGTCGTCGGGCAGCAGCGGCGTCGTCACCAGCTCGGCGAGGCGCAGCGCCCGCCGGCGCAGGGCGGTCAGGGCCGGCCGGGCCGGGGAAGGGCGCGGGACGGTCGCGGTCATGCTTCTGATCGTTCCCAGCCCACCGTGCAATTACCTGTGCTCTCGACGTGAACCTCGGGCCGGATACTGTCTCGACCGAACAAAGAACCGGTGACGGTGAGGTGAGTGTGACGCCGGAGCAGAACCCCTTCACCCCCGCGGTGGCCGCGGCCATGCGCGCCGAGCTGCCCGCGGTGGCCGAGAGCACCGTGGCCGCGATCGTCGTCGAGGTGCCCAGCTACACCGAGGCCTTCCGGGGCGACATGGGCCGGGCGATCGAGAACGCCGTCCAGCTGGCGCTCGGGGGGTTCCTCCAGCTGGCGACGACGACGGCCGGTGTCGACGCCAGCCGGCCGATCGGTCCCGCGCTCGAGGGTGCCTACGCCCTGGGCCGCGGGGAGGCCAAGAACGGGCGGACGATGGACGCGCTGCTGGCCGCCTACCGGGTCGGCGCCCGTGTGGCGTGGCGGCACATGAGCGAGACCGCGGTGGGTGCCGGGATGCCCGCCGCCTCGCTGGCCCGCTTCGCCGAGCTGGTGTTCGCCTACATCGACGCGTTGTCGGCCTCCAGCGTCGCCGGCCACGCCGACCACCTGGCCACCAGTGGCCGCGAGCGCCGCCGTCACCTGGAGCGGCTGGCCGAGCTGCTGCTCACCGGCAGCCCGGCCTACGACCTGGCCGCCGCGGCCGAGCGGGCGGACTGGACGCCGCCGCGGACCCTCACCGCGGTGCTCCTCCCGGAGGCCCGGGCCCGCGGGGCGGTCGCCCAGCTGGATGCCCGCACGCTGCAGGCCGGCACGGACCTGCCCGGCGCCGAGCCCTCCACCGAACGGGCGGTGCTGCTCGTGCCGGACGCGGAGGGGTTCGCCCGCGGCGGCCTGCTCAAGGCGCTGTCCGGGCGCGAGGCCGTCGTCGGACCGCCGCGACCGTGGCAGGACGCCCGGTCGTCCTACTCGCGGGCGCTGCGGGCGCTGCAGCTGGGCCTGCGACCCGAGGGCGAGGCGCCGGTGGACACCGAGCAGCGGCTGGCCGAGCTGGTCCTGCGGGCCGACGGCGAGGCGCTGGCCGACCTGCGCGCCCAGGTGCTCGCGCCGCTGGAGGACCTCGCCCCGGGTCCGCGGGAGAAGCTGGTCGAGACGCTGCGCTCGTGGCTGGCGCACCACGGACGGCGGGAGCGGATCGCCGCGGAGCTGTTCGTCCACCCGCAGACCGTGCGCTACCGGATGGGGCAGCTGCGCGAGCTGTTCGGCGACCGCCTGGAGGACCCCCGCACCGTGCTGGAGCTCACGATCGCCCTGGGCACCGCCGAGCCCTGAGGCCGCTCCCTACGATCGCCGCCGTGATCGGCTTCCTCGTGGCGCACGGCTGGGAGAACCGGCGTCCGGCCGGGCACTGGCAGCACTGGCTGGCCGGGGAGCTGGCCGTGCAGGGGCACGCCGTGGCCTACCCGCAGTTCCCCTCGCCCGACGAGCCGGTGCTCGACGAGTGGCTGGCCGAGTTCCGCCGCCACCTGGCGGCCCTGGACGGCGACGAGCGGGTGCTGGTGTGCCACAGCCTGGCGGTCCTGCTCTGGTGGACGGCGCAGCCGGCACTCGGGGACCTGCAGCCCGACCGGGTCCTGCTGGTCGCCCCACCCTCCCCCGACCGGCTGCGCCGGGAGCCGGCGGTGGCCGCCTTCGTGCCCGACGGCATCGCGACGACCCCGCTGGACGACGACGTCCGCCGCCGGGTGCGGATGGTGGCCTCCGACGACGACCCGTACTGCCCGGGCGGGGCGCTGGAGGTCTACGGCAGGCCCCACGGGCTGGACCTCGACGTGGTGCCGGGCGGCGCGCACCTGGACCTGCCGGCGGGCTACGGGTCGTGGCCGGCGGTGTTGCGCTGGTGCACCGACCCGAGTGTGAGGATCACCGGTCGATGAGCGCTCTGCTCGACGAGGTCTGGCCGCTGCTGACCGGGAGTGCGGCGCCGTCGGTCCGCGTCGTCGGGGCGACCGGTCTGGGCGGGCCGCTGCCCGTGCCCGACCTCGCCGTGGGGTCGGTCGCCGCGCAGTTGCTGGCCGCGCGGCTGCTCCGCGGCGGCTCGGAGCCGGTCGAGGTGGACGCCGCGCACGTCGGGCCGGCGTTCCGCAGCGAGCGGTTCGCGGCGGTGGGCGGGCAGCCGGTCGCGCCCGGGTTCGCGCCGCTGTCGCGGTTCTGGCGGACCGCCGACGGCTGGCTGCGGCTGCACGGCAACTACCCGCACCACCGGGACGCCGCGCTGCGGGTGCTGGGGCCCGAGGGTGGCCCGGCGGCGGAGCGGTGGCGGGCCGAGGAGCTGGAGGCGGCCGTCGTCGCGGCGGGAGGTGCGGCCGCCGCCGTCCGTCCGCGGTCGGTCTGGGCGGGGACGCCGCAGGGGCGGGCCGTGGCGGGAGCCCCGCTGGTCGGGTTGCGCCGGGTTGCCGACGGGCCCGTGCGGGCGTCGTCCCCCGACGGGGTGCGGGTGCTGGACCTGACGCGGGTCATCGCCGGCCCGGTCGCCACCCGCACGCTCGCCTCGCACGGCGCGGACGTGCTGCGGGTCGACAGCCCGCGGCTGCCCGAGGACCCGGGGCAGCTGGTCGACACGGGGCCCGGGAAGCGGCACGTGCTGCTGGACCTCGCCGCGGCGGCCGACCGCCGGACGGTCGAGGGGCTGCTGGCGGGGGCGGACGTCGTGGTCCAGGGGTACCGGACCGGGGCGCTGGCGCGGTTCGGCCTGGATCCCGCTTCGCTGGCGTCCCGGCATCCGCACCTGGTCGTGGTGAGCCTGTCGGCCTGGGGCACGGCGGGGCCGTGGGCACAGCGGCGGGGCTTCGACTCGCTGGTGCAGGCGGCGACCGGGATCGCGCTCGAGTGCGGGTCGGCCGGCGAGCCCGGGGTGCTGCCGGCGCAGGCGCTGGACCACGCGACCGGTCACCTGGCCGCCGCGACGGTGCTGGCCGCGCTGGCCCGCCGCCGGGAGGAGGGCGGCGGCTGGCACGGGGAGCTCTCCCTCGCGCGCACGGCGCACTGGCTGCTGGACGCACCGCGGGTCGCGGCCCCAGCGGCGGCCTCGTCGGTCGATCCGGCGCCGTACCTGCTCTCCCTGCCGTCGCCCGACGGGCCGGTGACGCTCGTCGCGCCGCCGGGCTCGCCGCCGTGGCGGTCCGCGGCGGTCGGGCCGGCGGGTCAGCGGCCGGTCTGGCTGCCCCGGCCGTAGCCGGGGCCCTGGCGTGCGGGGTGCGGCGAAGCCTCGAGGGTGCGGCGGCGTCGGGTCACGGCGTCCTCGGAGCCGGCGCACAGCTGCCGTCCAGGTTCCCCGCTGACGATGGTGGTGCCGGGTCGACGGACCCCACCGTCCCGTTCCCACACCCCGGCACCGCTGAGCCGCGCGGGCGCGAGCGGAGCGGGCCGGCACCCCTCAGGCGGGGCGGAGGACGGCGACCAGGAACTCCGACGTCGGCGTGAACGGCCGCAGGTCCCAGGTGGCCAGCAGCAGGTCCGGCGTCCAGCCGCCGGTGCGGGTGTCGGCGAGGAAGTCGTCGAATGCGTACCCCCGGCCGGCGCCGAAGCCGATGGCCGCGCGTCCGTCGCCGGCGACGTGCGCCCGCAGCCGCTCCAGCACCGCGACGCGGGTGGAGGGCGCCAGGAACGTCATCACGTTGCCGGCGCAGACGATCGCGTCGAAGGCGCCCGCCACCCCGGCCGCCGGCAGGTCGAGCTCGGCGAGATCGCCGACCAGCCACCGCGGGCCGGGGTGGTCCTCCTCGGCGGCGGCGATGAGCACCGGGTCCACGTCCACCCCGACGACGTCGTGACCGGCCGCGGCCAGCCGGCCGCCCACCCGGCCCGGCCCGCAGCCGGCGTCGAGCACGCGGGAGCGGCGGGGCAGCATCGCGTCCACCAGCCGGGCCTCGCCGCCGAGGTCGGCGCCCTGCGCGGCCATGGTGCGGAAGCGCTGCACGTAGGCGGCCGAGTGCCCGGGGTCGTCCTGCGTCATCTGCACCCACGCGCTCTGGTCGACCATGCGGCCCATGATCGCCCCCGGTCCCGACCGAACTGCCACCCGGCTCCCAGCCCCCGGCCGGCCGGACGACGTCCTGCCGGCCGACCGGGCGGTCGACGTGGCCGCCGCCGCGCTGACGGAGCACCCCGGCGCGGTCATCGACCAGGTCGACGTCCACGTCGACTCCGACCTCACGGTGCCGGGCCGGCCGGCGTTCCCGGGCTGACCCGCCAGTCCGGCGGGTCGGCGGGGTGCAGGGCGGGGTCGTCGGAGGCCAGCGTGCGCACCGGTCCGGGCGGCGTCCCGGGGCCCTCGAAGCGCACCGTGACCCGGCCCAGGCCCCGGCCCCACACCCAGCCGGCGCCGAGGTCGTCGTGCCGGACGTCCTGCCCCGGCCACCACCGCTGCTCCGCGGGCAGCGGGGCCTCCGGCTCGTCGGGGGCCTCGTCGGGGACCGGGTCCTCCTCGGCCGGCGCGGGGTCGTCGGCCGCGAAAAGGTCGCCCTGCGCGTAGGGCGACAACCCCGAGACGCCGACGCCGAGCAACCGCAACCCCCCGGCGGTGCCGGCCTCGGTGAGCAGCCGGCGGGCGATCCCGGCGATCGCCCGCGGGTCGTCCGTCGGCTGCGGCAGCGTCTGCGAGCGGGTGAGCGTGGTGAAGTCGTAGCGCCGCAGCTTGAGCGTCACGGTCCGGCCGGACAGGGCGGAGTCGCGCAGCCGGGTGGCGACCCGCCCGGCCATCGTGTCGATCTCCCGCGTGAGGACGGCGACGTCGGTGAGGTCCCGCTCGAACGTCGACTCCTGCGACACCGACTTCGCGCCGCGCTCGGCCACCACCGGCCGGTCGTCCTCGGCGCGGGCCAGCGCGTACAGGCCCCCGCCGTGCGCCCGCCCGGCCAGCGCGACCAGGTCCGGCAGCGACCGGGCGGCGAGGTCCGCGACGGTCTTCACGCCGATCTGGTGCAGCCGCTCCGCGGTGGCCGGGCCGACGCCGCCGAGCCGGGTCACCGGCAGCGGGTGCAGCGCGTCCAGCTCCCGCCCCGGGGGGACGACGACCAGCCCGTCGGGCTTGTCGAGGTCGGAGGCGATCTTGGCCATGAGCTTCGAGGACCCGATGCCCACCGACCCGGTCACCCCGCCGGTGGCCTCGGCGATCCGCTCCTTCAGCCGGCGCCCGAGCGCGGTGACGCCGTCCACGGAGAGGTCGTGCCCGGCACCGGCCGCGAGGTCGACGTAGGCCTCGTCCAGCGAGGCGGGCTCCACCAGCGGGGAGAGCTCCCGCAGCAGTTCCATGACGACGTCGGAGGTGCGCCGGTAGGCGGCGAACCGGCCGCCGAGGAACGCCGTCCCGGCCGGGCAGCGCCGCCGCGCCTCGGCGGTGGACATCGCCGAGCGCGCCCCGTAGGCCCGCGCCTCGTAGGACGCCGTCGCCACCACGCCGCGGCCGCCGACCCCGCCGACCACCACCGGCCGCCCGCGCAGCGACGGCTTGTCGCGCTGCTCGACCGCGGCGAAGAAGGCGTCGAGGTCCAGGTGGAGGATGCTCGCCTCCCGCCGCACGCCCCACCTCCTCGCTGTCGCCGGCCCACCCCATCGTCGCCCGTCCTCCGACCGGGTGACGCGGACGCCCCGGTGCCGGTTCCGGTTGATCACCGGCGCCCGCGCCTGCGAGTGTCGGCGGCCACACCGACGGAGGGGGGCGCGTGGAGGTCGCTCTCCTGGTCGTGGGCGCGATCGGCCTCGCCGTCCTGCTGCTCTCCCTGGTCGTCGGCGAGATCGGCGACCTCGCCGGCGACGCGGACGGCCCCTTCTCCGTCCCCGCCGTGGCGGCGCTGCTCGGCGGCGTCGGCTTCGGTGGCGCCGCCGCCGCCTCGCTCCTGCCCGACGACCTCCCGGACGCCGGCCGGCTCGGGCTGGCCCTGGTCCTCGGGCTGGCGGTCGCGGTCCCGCTGGCCTGGGCCGCGGTCCGGCTGTCGCGGGCGCTGCGGAACATGCCCACCACCGAGACCCTCACCCGCCACCACCTGCTCGGGGCGCAGGGGGTCGTGGTCTCCGCCGTCCCGACCGCGGGGTTCGGGGAGGTCCGGCTGCGGGTCGCCGGCCAGCAGGTGAAGTTCGCCGCCCGCAGCGACGTCCCGCTGGCCGCCGGCACCCCCGTCTACGTCGTCGAGGCGCTCAGCGAGACCGCCGTCCAGGTGGTGTCCACCGCGCCCGACCCCCTGCCCGAGCTGCCCCAGACCGGAGGCCCCGAACCGTGGACCTGACCCTGCTCATCGCCATCGGCGGCATCGCCGTCCTGGTGCTCCTGCTCGTGCTGCTGGTGCTCTCCCGGATCAAGGTGGCCGGACCCAACCAGGCGTTCATCGTCACCGGCCGGCAGGGCCGCCAGGTGACCAGCTCCAACGGGGTGACCTCACGGGACTCCTCCGGTCAGAAGGTCGTCATGGGCGCGAGCGTCTTCGTGCTGCCGGTGGTGCAGAAGCTGCACACGATGGACCTCTCCAGCCGCCGCATCCCGGTCGGCATCCGCGGGGCGGTGTCCAAGCAGGGCGTGAAGTGCGACCTCGAGGGCGTGGCCATCGTCAAGGTGGGCGGCACCGAGGACTCCATCCGCGCCGCCGCGCAGCGGTTCCTCAACCAGCAGGAGGGCATCGACACCTTCACCTCGGAGGTGCTCGCCGGCGCGCTGCGCTCCATCGTCGGCCGGCTGACGATCGAGGAGATCATCCGGGACCGCGCGGCGTTCGCCTCCGCCGTCGCCGAGGAGGCGGAGTCCTCCCTCACCGGGCAGGGGCTGGTGCTCGACACCTTCCAGCTGCAGGACATCCAGGCCGAGGGCAGCTACCTGGCCGACCTGGGCCGTCCCGAGGCCGCCCGGGTGCTCAAGGAGGCGAGCATCGCCGAGGCCCGCGCCCGGCAGGCCGCCCAGCAGGAGCAGCTGCTGGCCGACGAGGCGATCGCCGTCGCCCAGCGGCAGCTCGCGCTCCGGCAGGCGGATATCACCGCCGAGACCGACGCGGCGAAGGCCCGGGCCGCCGCGGCCGGCCCGCTGGCGCAGGCCGCCCAGGACCAGGCGGTGCTCATCGAGCAGGAGAAGGTCGCCGAGCGGACGGCGGCGCTGACCGAGCGGCAGCTGGACACCCAGGTCCGCCGGCCGGCCGATGCCCAGCGGTACAAGGTCGAGCAGGAGGCCGAGGGCCGCAAGAACTCCGCGATCCTCACCGCCGAGGCGCAGCGGCAGGCCACCATCGCCGCCGCCCAGGCCGCCGCCGAACAGGCCAAGCTCTCCGGTGAGGGTGAGCGGGCCCGCCGCTCGGCGCTGGCGGAGGCCGAGGCGATCGAGGGCGCCAAGCGGGGTGAGGCAGAGAAGCTGCGCCGGCAGGCCGTCGCGGACGCCGTCGAGCGCGAGGGTCAGGCCGAGGCGGCCGCGATCCTCGCCCGCGGGCAGGCCGAGGCCGAGGCGCTGGACGCCCGCTCGGAGGCCTTCGCGAAGTACGGCGAGGCGGCGATCCTGGAGATGCTGGTCAAGGTGCTCCCGGACGTCGTCCAGGCGGCCGCCGCCCCGCTGGCCGGCGTGGACAAGATGACGGTCATCTCCGCCGACGGCGCCGGCTCGCTGGGCCGGTCGGTGGCGGCCAACGTCGCGCAGGGCCTGCAGCTGTCCGGCGACCTCACCGGCGTCGACGTCGCGGCGCTGCTGCGCCGGCTGGGCGGGGCGGGCGCGCCCGGCGCGGACGGTGCCTCCCGGGCCACGGACGGCGCCACCCGCATCCCGATCGTCCCGGCCACGGGTGAACCGCCGGCGAGCTGACCGTCAGAGCCGGTCCGGCCAGGTCTCCCGCTCGTGCGCCGCCCGCCAGAACTCCAGCTCGTACCGGGTGGCGACGGTGAACGCCCGCAGCATCGCGGGCTCCGCCCCGGGCGACGCGAGGGCGGCCGCGTCCACCAGTGCCCGGGCCTCGCGAGCGGCGTCCTGGAACGCCGGGGAGTCGTAGGCGGCGACCCAGCGCAGGTACGGGTGCCCGGGGACGAGCGCGGCGGTCCGGGCCAGCCGCGCGCCGACGTCCGCGTACACCCAGTAGCAGGGCAGCGCGGCGGCGGCGCCCACCGCGTACGGAGCCGTCGCCGCCGCGGCCACCAGGTAGGAGACGTAGGCCAGGCAGGTCGGTGAGGGCACCGGGTCGCCATCCGGCCGGTCGGCCGGCCGGAGCTCGGCGGCCAGCAGGTCGGCGTGCAACTGGCGCTCGACCGTCGCGGTCGTGGCCGCGGACGTCGCCCAGAAGGCCGCGGCGGCGGAGTCCGGGGCGCGGGCGGCGAGCAGGGTCAGCGCCCGGGCGTACTCGGCGAGGTAGAGGGTGTCCTGCTCCAGGTAGTGCCGGAAGGTGGCCGGCGGCAGGGTGCCCGAGCCCAGCTCTGCGAGGAAGGACAGCTCGTCGATGGCCACCCGCAGGCCGGCGGTGGCCGCCCAGGCGCGCTCGGTGAACCGCTCGGTGGACGAGGTCACGACGGCCAGATGCCGGCGAAGTGGTGGACCGGGCCGGCCCCGGAGCCGATGCCCAGCCCGGCGCCGCCGACCAGCGCGGCCTGCAGGTAGTCCCGCGCCCGCTCCACCAGGGGCAGCCAGTCGCCGGCGCCCTCCGCGGCGGCGAGGGCGGCCAGCGCCGAGGAGAGCGTGCAGCCGGTGCCGTGCGTGGCCGAGGTCGCCACCCGGGGCCGCCGGGTGGGCGTCGCGCCGGCCGCGGTGACCAGGACGTCGACGCTCTCCGCCCCGCCCAGGTGGCCGCCCTTCAGCAGCACCGCCCGCGGGCCCAGCGCCAGCAGCGCCTCGCCCTGCCCGACCAGCCCGTCGACGTCGGTCGCGGGCGCGGCGTCCAGCAGCGCCGCCGCCTCGGGGACGTTGGGCGTGACGAGGTCGGCGAGCGGCAGCAGGGTGGTGCGGACGGCGTCCACCGCCGACTCGTCGATCAGCCGGTGGCCGCTGGTCGACACCATGACCGGGTCGCAGACGACCGGGCCGGCGGGGCGGGTGGCCAGGACGCCGGCCACCGCGGCGACCACCTCAGCCGTCCCGAGCATGCCCAGCTTGGTGGCGGCGACGGGGACGTCGTCGAGCAGCGTGTGCAGTTGCTGGGCGACGAACTCCGCCGGTACCGGGTGCACGCCGGTCACGCCGCGGGTGTTCTGCGCGGTGAGGGCGGTCAGCACCGCCGTCCCGTAGGCCCCGAGGGCGCTGAAGGTCTTGAGGTCGGCCTGGATGCCGGCCCCGCCGCTGGGGTCGCTGCCGGCCACGGTGAGCGCGACCGGTACCCCGGCCCGCCGCGGGGGCGCGTCCGGCGCGGTCACCGGTGCGCCCCCGCGGCCCGGCCGGCGGCGATCCCGGTCCGCAGGGCGCGAGCCGCCGCCTCCGGGTCGGACGCGGCGCAGATCGCGGACACCACGCAGATCCCGTCGACCCCGGTGCGGGCCACGTCGGCCGCCCGGCCGGCGTCGATGCCCCCGATCGCCACCGCGGCCAGGCCACCGGCACGGGCGGCGGCCGCCAGCGCGGCGGCGCCCGCGAGCCCCAGCCCCGGAGCGGCGTCCGGCTTCGTGGGGGTGGCCCACACCGGGCTCAGCCCGACGACGTCCACGGTGCCCGCGGGCAGGGCCAGCGCCGCGTCGAGTTCCGCCGCCGAGGAGACGCTCACCCCGAGCAGCCGGTCCGGCCCGAGCAGCGCGCGGGTCTCCCCCGGCGGCAGGTCGTCCTGTCCCACGTGCGCGCCGTCGGCGCCGGCGACCACGGCGACGTCCACCGCGTCGTTGACCACCACCGCCACGTCCGGCCGGTCGGCGAGCGCCGTCTGCACCGCCCGGGTGAGCGCCAGCAGCTCCCGGCGGGAGGCGGTCTTGTCGCGCACCTGGACGGCGGTGACCCCGCCGGCCACCGCGGCGCGGACGACGTCGGCGACCGGCCGCGGGTGGCACAGCGCGGTGTCGGTGACCAGGTAGAGGGTGGGGTCGAAGCGGGTCACCGGGAACCCCGGATGTCGGCGCCGGCCAGGGAGTCGCCGTCCAGGGCGTCGAGCGCGTCCAGCCACGCGGGCGCGAAGGTGCCCGGGCCGTCGGCGAGGTCGGCGGCGACCTCGGCGGCCAGCGCCACGTGGGCGTGGGCGGCGACGGTGCCGGTGAGGGCGTCGCCGGTGGCGGCGACGTAGGCGGCGACCAGCGCACCGAGGGCGCACCCGGCACCGGTGGTGCGGGTCAGCAGTTCCGAGCCGCCGCCCACGCGGACCGTCCGCCGCCCGTCGGTGACCAGGTCGACCTCGCCGCTGACGGCCACCACCCCACCGGTCCGGCGGGCCAGGTCGGCCGCGGCCGGGGCCGCGGCGTCGGTGCCGGCGGTGCTGTCCACCCCACGGCCGCCGCTGCCCGCGCCGGCCAGCGCCATCACCTCGGAGGCGTTGCCGCGGACCACCGTGGGCCGCAGCCCGACCAGCTCGGTGGCCAGCTCGGTGCGGAAGACCAGGCCGCCGACGGCGACCGGGTCCAGGACCCACGGCGTCCCGGCGGCGGCCGCCGACCGGGCGGCCAGGCGCATCGCCTCGGCGGTGCGGGCGTTCACCGTGCCCACGTTGACCAGCACGGCGGAGGCGACGGCCGCGAAGTCGGCGGCCTCCTCCGGGGCGTCGACCATGGCCGGCGCCGCGCCGGCGGCCAGCAGGGCGTTGGCGGTGAGGGTCTGCACGACCGTGTTGGTCAGGCAGTGCACCAGGGGGGTGGTGGCGCGCAGGGCCGCCCGGGCCGCGCGCAGGTCGTCGGCATCCACGCCGTGACATCCCTTCGCCAGTACGAACTGGAGCAGGTTCGACGGGTGTGCTCTCAGTCCCCTGCGGGGACACCCCGTGTCACTTCCGCCGCCGAACCTAACAGCCGGGCCCTCAGACCGCGGCGGTCACCGCGGGCCGCGCGACCGGGACGGCCGGGCGGGGCGACGGCCGGAAGCCCCTGGCGATGAGGACGGCGGCGAGGCTCATCTCCCAGACGGTGACGGGGAGGGCGGCGACCATGCCCCACACGGAGACCTGTTCGTAGAGGCCGAACAGGATCGCGGTGGACGACGCGAAGACGACCGGTCCGCCCACGATCCCGAGGACGGCGATCCAGCGCGGCACGAGCCGGGACCGGTACACGAGGACGGCGAGCAGCAGGCTGTTCACCCCGATGACGAGGCCGGGGCCCAGCAGGAACGTCCGGTCGTGCAGGGCGACCAGCGACCGCGCGACCGCCAGCAGCCCGGCGTCGTCCGTGCCGGCCGCGGGGTCCTGCCGCAGGGTGACCACGGACAGGAGGCTGACGACGCCGACGACGATGAGCGCGGCCTCGAGCAGCCGGCCGCAGACGTAGGCCAGCGCCATGCCCTCGCCGTGCCGCCTGACCACCGGGTACAGCGTGACCGCGGTGCCGATGCACGAGGCGGCGAGCACGACCTCGAGGAAGCCGCCCCACAGCACGTGGGTGTCGGCACCGGCGCCCAGGACGTAGCCCGGGTCGCCCAGCACCGGCTGGTACAGCGCCAGCGCCACGACCGCGGTCACCGCGGCCACCACGAAGAACGTCCCCGCGACGACCGCGGTCCCTCTGTCCGTGCTCATGTCGTTCCCTCCCGGCTGAGGTGTACGGCGTACACCGATGCCGGAGACGGTAGGTGTACGTCGTACACCGGTCAAGGGCTAGGCTCGTCAGGGTGGCCTCGGCGGGGAGCTCGTCGGGGCGAGCTCGTCGGTGGGAGGGAGCCGCGATGCCCCAGCAGGCAGCCGGCGCGCGGCGCGTCCCGCTCAGCCGGGAGCGGGTGCTGCGCGCCGCGGTCCAGCTGGCCGACGAGGCCGGGATCGACGCGGTCAGCATGCGGCGGCTCGCCCAGGAGCTGGGGGTCGTGCCGATGGCGCTGTACAAGCACGTCGCCTCGAAGGAGGAGCTGCTCGACGGCGTGGTCGACGTCGTCATCGGCGAGTTCGAGGCGCCCGACCCGTCGATGGACTGGCGGACGGCGGTGCGCGAGCGGGTGCTCTCCGCGCGGCGGGCGGTGCTGCGGCACCCGTGGGCGCGGCAGGCCATCGAGTCCCGCACCCGCCGGACGCCCGCCGTCCTCGGCTACATGGACGCCGTGACCGGCACGTTCCGGGCGGGGGGCTTCTCCGCCGACCTGACCCACCACGTGATGCACGCGCTGGGCAACCGCATCTGGGGCTTCAGCCCGGAGCTGTTCGACGAGGCGCCCGGTGCGGACGCGCCGGCTCCCACCCCGGAGGAGCAGGCGGCCATGGCGGCGGAGTTCGCCCAGCGGTACCCGCACATCCTCGAGATCGCCGTGGCCGCGAACGAGGGCCCCGGGGCCGGGTCCGGCTGCGACGAGCAGTTCGAGTTCGAGTTCGCCCTCGACCTGCTGCTGGACGGGTTCGACCGGCTGCGACAGCAGGGCTGGAGCTCTCGGCCGGCCTCCGTGCCCGGCTGACGGGACCGGACGGGCTCAGGCGTCGGTCAGCGCCGTGGCCGGCAGCCAGTCGGCGTCCAGCAACTCGGCGATCTCCTGCAGGGACGACGTGTCCGCGCCGGCGGTCGACCCGCTGACCGCCAGCCGCTCCACCATCACGCGGGCGACCTGCTCCTCCACGGTGTCCTCCGCGAAGGCGACCCGCCACGGGGAGACCTGGCCGTCGCGGTGCGTGCGGCCGGTGACCTGCCGGGCCTGGATGCCGGAGAACCGCGGCTGGTGGAACAGCCCGACCCGCGGGGTGGCCGAGGCGGCGGACCCGCTCGGCAGCAGCTCGCCGGCGTGCAGGCTGATGGAGGCGGTCACGGTGAACACGCACACCGGCGCGGCGCCGGTCTGGAAGCGCAGCCGCTCGGCCTCGACGTCGAACCGGTCGCGGCCGTAGATGGCGGCGACGGGGATCCCGGAGTCGAGCAGGGCCTCGCGGATCGGGTCGGCCGCCGTCTCGACGAACTCCACCGAGACGGCCACCTGCCGCTCGGCCTCCACCTGCGCCCTGACCCAGTCGACCGTCGCCTGCGCGCGGATCAGGCCGGCCTTCTGCCGGAACCGCAGCAGCGCCGCCCGGCCGCGGGCGCTCTGCCGGGCGCGCCGGGCCAGTTGCATCTCGGTCCGGAACTCCTGCCACTCTGAGTCGTAGGCGGACCGCTCGGCGGGGGTCAGTGCGACCGGCGTCCCGGTCACCGACACCGGCCCCCAGGGCGCCGGCCGGTGCAGCGTCGCCGGTGGGGTGCCGTCGGCGAGCCACCCCTGCAGCCGGGCGAGGTCGGCGCGGCGCTCGTCGGCGTCCTCGGTCCAGGCCCAGCCGTAGCGGCCGCGTTCCACGTGGAACCCGTGCTCGGCCAGCCGGCCGGGCAGGTCGGACCAGGCGCGCAGCGGCTCGCCGTGCCGCTGCGCGAACTGCGGCGCGAGGTACGGCAGCTCCAGCGGTGTGTGCGCGGGGGTGGCGGTCGCGGCGATGACGAACGGCGCGTCCTTGACCCGGCCGGCGCCGGAGACGGCCTTCCAGTGCTTCCACCGCTGGGTCGTGGTGTGCCGGACCATGTGTGCCTCGTCGGCGATCACCACGTCGAACCGGAACTTGGCGACCTTGGCCAGGCGGTCCCAGGTGGTGACGCACCAGCGCAGCCCGCCGTCCCCGAACCCGGCGATCGAGCGCGTCCAGTGCGGGATGGTGATCGCGGCGGGGCGGTCCGCGACGACGAGCACGGTGCGGCCGCCGCGCTGCGCCGCGACCTCGCGCGCGGCGAGGACCGCGGTGCCGGTCTTGCCGACGCCGGGGTCGTCACCGAGCAGGAACACGCGGTGCCCGGCCTTCGCGGAGGCGGCGATCGCCGCGGCGCCGGTGAGCTGCTCGTCGCGCGGCTGCATCGGGCGGCCGGCGGGGAGCGGACGCGGCATCGGGTTGAGCTCGTCCTCGAGGAACCGCTCGAAGGTGTACGGCGCGGGGGCGTGGGGCGCCAGCTCCGGCGGCAGCTCGCGGCCGACGTACACGTGGGCCTGCAGGTCCGGGCGCCACTGGGCGCCGGGCGCCGGCGCGCGGAACGGGACGGCGAGCACCCACACCCGCTCCCCCGGCCCGGCGACCGGCGGCTCCGGGGCGGGCTTCGCGGCGCGGCGGGCCGGTGGCTTGCGGCGGGTGGCGGTCGTGCTGCGGGTGGTGGACCGGGTCGTCGTCCGGCGGCGCCGTCCGGGCATGGGTGCGCTCTCCTTCGTCGGCGCCGAGGGCGACCGGTGACTTCGTCGGCCGTCGACGGTAGGTGGGGAGGCCGCGGGGATCTGGTGGAATCGCCGGGTGACGACGAACTCCGACGAGCGGCTGCACGCCCGGACGCTGGGGGACGCCGGCCCGCGGGTGGTGTTCGTGCACGGGTTGTTCGGCCAGGGGAAGAACTGGACGACGATCGCCAAGGGCCTCTCGGCCGATCACCGCGTCACCCTGCTCGACCTGCCCAACCACGGGCACTCGCCGTGGACCGACCGCGTCGACTACGTCGACATGACCGGGATGGTCGCGGCGGAGCTCGAGTCGTTCGGCGAGCCGGTGACCCTCGTCGGGCACTCGATGGGCGGCAAGGTCGCGATGCAGCTCGCGCTGCGCCACCCGGAGTTGCTACGCGCCCTCGTCGTCGTCGACATCGCGCCCACGGAGTACCCCGTGTCCGGCGGCCGCACCGACGACGAGGACGAGGAGGCCTCCCCGTTCGGCGCGTACATCGCCGCGATGCGGGCCCTCGACCTCGACGCGCTCACCAGCCGCGAGGACGCCGACGCCGCGCTGCGCTCCGCCGTCCCGAGCCGGATGGTGCGCTCGTTCCTGCTGCAGAGCCTGGTCCGCGAGGGGCTCGGCGAGGGCGGCGGCTGGCGGTGGCGGCTGAACCTGGAGCTGCTCGAGCGCGACCTCGGCGAGCTGCGCGGCTTCCCCGAGCCGCCGCCGGGGGCGCGGTACGACGGGCCGGTGCTGTGGATCGCCGGGGCCAACTCGCACTACGTCCTGCCCGAGGACCGGGAGCGCATGGACCGGTTGTGCCCGAACACCCGGCTGGTGCGGGTCAAGAACGCCGGGCACTGGGTGCACTCCGAACAGCCGGAGGTGTTCCTCGAGACGCTCAAGCGCTTCCTCGCCGCGGTCGAGGGGCGGGACGGCACGGCCTGACGGGGGTGCCGGCCGAGCGGCAGGTGCTCGGCCGGCGCTCCCGGTACCGAGCGACCACACCGTCCGGCCCGGCCCTCCACGCGGACGGCCGGCGCCGCCGTGTCCACCGGTCGCGACCGGGGTGGGTCCGGGCCAAGATCGGCGACATGACCGACCCCCGCGCAGGACAGCCGGCCCGGCCGGACGACCTCATCGACGTCGCCTCGCTGGTCACCGCGTACTACACGTTGGAGCCCGACCCGTCGGACCCGGCGCAGCAGGTGGTGTTCGGTACCAGCGGTCACCGCGGGTCGGCGTTCGACGCGGCCTTCAACGAGGCGCACATCCTCGCCACCACGCAGGCGATCTGCGAGTACCGCACGGCGCAGGGCTACGACGGGCCCCTGTTCGTCGGCCGCGACACGCACGCGCTGTCCGAGCCGGCCTGGGCCAGCGCGCTGGAGGTGCTCGCCGCCAACGACGTGACCGTGCTGGTCGACGCCGCCGACCGGTACACCCCCACCCCGGCGGTCAGCCACGCGATCCTGCAGGCCAACCGGGGGAAGAGTTCCGGGCTCGCCGACGGCATCGTCGTCACCCCGTCGCACAACCCGCCCCGCGACGGCGGGTTCAAGTACAACCCGCCGTCCGGCGGGCCGGCCGACACCGACGCGACGAAGACGATCGCCGACCGCGCCAACGAGCTGCTGCGGGCCGGGCTGGAGGGTGTGCAGCGGATCCCGTTCCGCCGGGCCCGCGCGGCGGCTGCGGCGCACGACTTCCTCGGCGACTACGTCGACGACCTGCCGTCGGTCCTGGACGTCGACGCGATCCGGTCGGCCGGCGTGCGGATCGGCGCGGATCCCCTCGGCGGCGCGAGCGTCGACTACTGGGCCGCCATCGCCGATCGGCACCGCCTCGACCTCACCGTCGTCAACCCGCTGGTCGACCCGACCTGGCGGTTCATGACGCTGGACTGGGACGGCAAGATCCGCATGGACTGCTCCTCCCCCAGTGCGATGGCCTCGCTCATCGGCAAGCGCGCCGACTACGCGATCGCGACGGGCAACGACGCCGACGCCGACCGGCACGGCATCGTCACCCCGGACGGCGGGCTGATGAACCCCAACCACTTCCTCGCCGTGGCGATCTCCTACCTCTTCTCCCACCGGCCCGAGTGGGGCCAGGACACCGCGGTCGGCAAGACCCTCGTCTCGTCGTCCCTCATCGACCGGGTGGTCGCGGGCCTCGGCCGGCGCCTGGTGGAGGTGCCGGTCGGGTTCAAGTGGTTCGTCCCCG
This sequence comes from Geodermatophilus sp. SYSU D00705, assembly GCF_054050135.1. Classification (NCBI taxonomy): domain Bacteria; kingdom Bacillati; phylum Actinomycetota; class Actinomycetes; order Geodermatophilales; family Geodermatophilaceae; genus Geodermatophilus; species Geodermatophilus sp. SYSU D00705. Next base: position 91,525 of record NZ_JBJGYT010000003.1, read on the forward strand.
GCCTGCTCGACGGGTCGGTCGGCTTCGGGGGTGAGGAGTCCGCGGGCGCCTCGTTCCTGCGCCGCGACGGCAGCGTCTGGACGACGGACAAGGACGGCATCCTGCTGGCGCTGCTGGCCAGTGAGATCCAGGCGGTGACCGGCAGCTCGCCGTCCCAGCTGCACGCGGAGCTGACCGCGAGCTACGGGGAGTCGGCGTACGCGCGGGTCGACGCCCCGGCCTCCCGGGAGCAGAAGGCCAAGCTCGGCAAGCTCTCCCCCGGCGACGTGACGGCGACCGAGCTGGCCGGCGAGCCCATCACCGCCAAGCTCACCAGCGCGCCGGGCAACGACGCCGCGATCGGCGGGCTCAAGGTGACCACCGAGAACGCCTGGTTCGCCGCCCGCCCCTCCGGCACCGAGGACGTCTACAAGGTGTACGCGGAGTCGTTCAAGGGCCCCGACCACCTGGCGCGTGTGCAGGAGGAGGCCCGCGCCGTCGTGACCGCGGCGCTGGGTGGGAGGTGACTCGGTGGCTGACGTGGCCGCGCTCGACCTGACCGCGCTGGTGCGGGAGCTCGTCGGCCGGACGACGGTGTCGGGGGACGCCGCCGCCCAGCGCGACACCCTCGGCGCGCTCACCGAGGTGCTGCGCGAGCGGGCGCCGCACCTGGAGGTCACGGAGGGCCGCGACCCCGACCACCCGTGGACCCTGCTGCGCACCCCCACCGACCCGGGCCGCCGGCAGCTGCTGCTGGCCTGCCACGTCGACACCGTGCCGGTGCCCGACCCCGGCGCGTGGTCCCGCGACCCCTTCGGCGCCGAGCTGGACGGCGGCCGCGTGTGGGGCCGGGGTGGCAGCGACATGAAGGCCGGCGTGGTGGCCGCGGCCGCCGCGCTCGCCGCCGCCGACCCGCAGACGCCGGTCGCGCTGCTGCTCACCAGCGACGAGGAGATCGGCTCCCAGGGCGCCGCCGCCGCGGCCGCCGCGGTCGCCGACCAGGCGGTGGGCGCGGTCGTCGTCCCGGAGGCCACCGGCAACCAGGTCGTCCTCGGCCACAAGGGTGCGCTCTGGCTGGCCGTCCGGACGGCCGGGCGGGCCGCGCACGGCTCCACGCCCGAGCGCGGGCACAACGCCGTCCTCGACCTCGTCGCGCTGCTCGCCCGCGCGGGCAGCGCCCTGCCGTTCCGCACCGACCCGTTCCTGGGCACCGAGACGTGGAACCCCGGCGTGGTGGCCGGCGGCACGGTGCCCAACGTCGTCCCCGACCGGGCCGAGGTGGTGGTCGACATGCGCACCGTCGCCGCCGGCGACGAGCTGCTGGCCTGGTGGCGCGGCCAGCCGGAGGTGGCGGACGTCGACGTGCGGGTCGACCTGCCGCCGGTCGGCACCCCGGCCGACGACCCGTGGGTGGCCGCGCTGCCGGCCACGGTGCTGCCCACACCGGCCACCTACTTCACCGACGCGTCGGTGCTCGGCCAGGTCGTGGGCGGCGCCCCGATCGTCGTCTGGGGTCCGGGCACGCCCGCGGTGATGCACGCCGTCGACGAGTACGTCGAGCTCGCCGAGCTCGAGCAGGCAGCCGCGGCGTTCACCGACGTCGTCGCCCGCTGGCGCGGCTGACCGCAGCCTGCTCCCGGCACGTCCCCAGGGCGAGGCAGGTCACGTCTCGATACACGGGTGTATCCGATACAGTCGTGCATCGTGACGAGCGAGGACCTCGACCGGCCCAAACGCCGCCGTGAGGTCACCGTGGAGCGGCTGCTGGACGCGGCGCTGGAGACCTTCGCCGAGGTCGGCTTCGCCGCGGCCAGCGTCGAGGACATCTGCCGCCGCGGTGGCTTCACGCGCGGCGCGTTCTACTCCAGCTTCCGCACCAAGGACGAGCTGTTCGCCGCCCTCTACGAGCGGGAGACCCGGCGCGAGCTGTCGCGGGCGGAGGAGCAGCTGGCCGGCCTCGAAGGGGAGGACGACCCGGTCGCGGCCGCGGTCGAGCGCTGCCTGAACACGCTCCGCGCCGACCGGACGTGGGTGCTCGTGCACACCGAGTACACGTTGCACGCCGCCCGGCACCCCGAGGCCGCCGCCGCGCTGCGCCAGCACACCGCCGCCATGCACGCGCAGGTCGCCACGCTGATCGAGGGCGCGGTCACCCGGCTGGGGCTGCGCCTCACCGTGCCCGCCGGGCAGCTGGCCCGCGCCCTCATCGCCCTGCACGAGGGCACCGTCCTGCGGTCGGTCGCCGACGACGCCGTCGACCCGTCCACCCCGGGCGACCCCGACCTCGAACACACCGCGCTGCTGCTCCTGCTGCGCGCGGCCGTCTCCCACTGAACCCGGAGCACTCGACACCCATGGCAACCCTGCTCGCCCGGCTCGGCCGGGCCGCCTACCGCTCCCGTCGGCTCGTCGCCGCGATCTGGGTGCTGGTCCTCGCGGGCGTCGTCGCCGTCCTGGTCACCGCCGGCGGCGAGTTCGACGACACGTTCACCATCCCCGGCTCGGAGTCCCAGGCCGCCCTCGACCGGCTGGCCGAACTGCAGCCGCAGGCTGCGGGGGCCAGCGCGCAGATCGTCTTCGCCGCCCCCGAGGGCGCCGGCCTCGCCGAGCCGCGCTACCAGCAGGCGATCGCCGAGGTCGTCGCCGCGGCCGCGCAGGCGCCGCAGGTGGCCGCGGTCGCCGACCCCTTCACCAGCCAGGCGCTCACCCCCGACGGCCGCGCCGCCCTGGCCACCGTCCAGTACGAGGTCCAGCGCGAGGCCCTGGACGCCGGCAGCCTCGACGCCCTCGAGGAGACCACCGCGGCGGCCGAGGACGCCGGCCTGGAGGTCGCCGTCGGCGGCAACGCGTTCGGCACGACCGGGGTGCACATCGGCCCCACCGAGTTCGTCGGTGTCGCCGTCGCCGTCCTGGTGCTCGTGCTCACCTTCGGCTCGCTGCTGGCCGCCGGCATGAACCTGCTGACGGCGATCGTCGGCGTCGGGGTCGGCCTCGGCGGCCTGCTCGGCGTCTCCAGCCTGATCTCGCTGTCCTCGACCGCGCCCACGCTCGCCCTGATGATCGGCCTGGCCGTCGGCATCGACTACGCGCTGTTCATCCTCTCCCGGCACCGCACCCAGCTGGCCGCGGGCATGCACCCGGAGGAGTCCGCGGCCCGCGCCACCGGCACGGCCGGGACGGCGGTCGTCTTCGCCGGCCTCACCGTGGTCATCGCCCTCGCCGGCTTGTCGGTCGTCGGCATCCCCTTCCTGAGCGTCATGGGCCTGGCCGCCGCCGCCACGGTGCTGGTCGCCGTCGCCGTCGCGCTGACCCTGCTGCCGGCCCTCATGGGCTTCGCCGGGCTGCGGCTGGCGCCCAGGCCGGGGTCGCGGGCCGCGACGCGGGAGGCCGCCGTCGCCACCGGGGCCGGCCGGCGTTCGATGGGCGAGCGGTGGGCCACCCTGGTCACCCGACGCCCGCTGGTCACCGTCCTGCTGTCGGTGATCGGGCTCGGCGTCCTGGCGATCCCCGCCGCCCAGCTCCAGCTCGCGCTGCCCGACAACGGCGCCGCCGCCGAGGACACCAGCCAGCGGCAGGCCTACGACCTGATCAGCGAGACCTTCGGCCCCGGACTCAACGGCCCGCTCGTCGTCCTCGTCGACGGCCTCGACCCGGCCACCGCCCAGCAGGCCGCGGGGCAGGTCGCGGGCGCCATCGGCGGCACGCCCACACAGACGCCGGGGCAGTTCACCGGCGGGCTGACCGACGTCGCCTACGCGGTCCCGACCGTCCTGCCCGAGGGCACCGCCGCGCTGGTCACCGTCGTCCCGGAGAGCGGCCCACAGGACGAGGCGACCAGCGACCTGGTCACCGCGCTGCGCGACCTCGCGCCGCAACTGGAGGAGCAGACCGGCGCCGACGTCGCCGTCACCGGCCAGACCGCGGTGGCCATCGACGTCTCCGACCAGCTCGACGACGCGCTGCTGCCCTTCGCCCTCGTCGTGGTCGGCCTCGCGGTCGTCCTGCTGCTCCTGGTCTTCCGCTCGGTGCTCGTGCCGGTCAAGGCCGCCGTCGGGTTCCTGCTGTCGGTCGGCGCCTCGTTCGGCGCGGTCGTCGCGGTGTTCCAGTGGGGTTGGCTGGCCGACGTGTTCGGCGTCCCGACGACGGGGCCGATCATCAGCTTCATGCCCGTCATCCTCATGGCGGTGCTGTTCGGCCTGGCCATGGACTACGAGGTCTTCCTCGTCTCCCGGATGCGCGAGGAGTTCGTGCACGGCGCCCCGCCGCGTCCGGCGGTCCTGGCCGGCGCCCGGCACGCGTCGCGGGTCGTGGTCGCCGCCGCGCTGATCATGTTCTCGGTGTTCGCCAGCTTCGTGACCATCGACGACGTCATCGTCAAGGCGATCGCCTTCGGCCTGGCCGTCGGCATCCTGCTCGACGCCTTCGTCGTGCGGATGACGCTGGTCCCGGCGGTCCTGGCGCTGCTGGGCCGATCGGCCTGGTGGCTGCCGCGCTGGCTGGACCGCCTCCTCCCCGACCTCGACGTCGAGGGCGCGAAGCTCGGCCCGGTCTCCACCGTGCCTGCGCGGCGCGAGCCGCAGCCGGCTGCACACTGAACGGCATGCACGGGGACGGTCAGGCGCAGGAGTGGGACGCGGTCCCGCCGGGACAGCAGGCACCCCCGGCGGGCCACGGCCCGCCGCCGGCCTACGGTCCCCCGCCCGGGTACGCGCCGCCGGCCTACGGTCCCCCGCCCGGGTACGCGCCGCCGGCCGGGTATGCGGCGGCACCCGGGTACGGCACCCCCGGCTACGGTCCACCTCCTGGGTACGCGCCGGGCTACGGCCCGCCGCCGACCTACGGTCCCCCGCCCTGGTACCCGCCGCCGCCCGGCTACGGCTGGGCCTGGCCGTCCGCGCCGGTGGCCTGGCCGGACGGGCCGGCACGGCCCGGGGTGGCGACGGCGGCGAGCGTGCTGGGCTTCGTCACCGGCGGCCTCACGGCGCTGGCCTCGCTCGGGTTCCTGGCGGCCGTGGCCGGTGGGGACGACGACGCCGTGACGGCGCTCCTGCTGCTCGGCCTGCCCTGCGCGGCCGGGCTGCTGGCGGGCGCGGCCCAGCTGCTGCGCCGCCGTCCGCCGGCCCTGCTGTTCGGCTCGGCGCTGGCGGCGGTGGGGGTCCTGCTGCTGACCCTGCTCGTCGGCTGGGCGACCCTCGGCGACAGCGACCGGGCCGGGCTGACGGCGTTCGTGGTGCTCGCCGCGCCGCTGCCGGTGCTGACGGCGGTCTACGCCCGGCTCGGCCGGGTGACCGGCTGGGCCGCCGCCGGAGCACCCGCCGGAGGGCCACCCGCCGGACGGTGAGGGGTCGTCATCGGCGGCGGGCGGACTTGTCCGCGTACATGGCGTCGTCGGCCTCGCGGATGAGCAGTTCGTAGGCCAGTTCCGGGTCGGTGCCCCCGGCGACGGTGCCGATGCCGATGCTCATGCCCAGCGGGACGACCACCTCCCCGATCGTCAGCGGCTCGGTGAGGGTGTTCCGCAGCCGCTCGGCGAGGGACTCGGCGTCGGCCCGCTCGCTGTTCTCGCACACGATGCTGAACTCGTCGCCGCCCACCCGGGAGGCCGTGTCGCTGGAGCGCAGCACCGAGGTGAGCCGCTCGGCGAAGCCGACGAGCACCGCGTCGCCGACCGGGTGGCCGTGCCGGTCGTTGATCTCCTTGAAGCCGTCGAGGTCGATGCCCAGCACGCAGGTCGGGGTGCGCTCGCGGTGGCCGCGCTCCAGGGCGTGCCGCAGCCGGTCGCCGAACAGGATCCGGTTGGGCAGCCCGGTGAGCGGGTCGTGCAGCGAGCGGTGCACGAGCGCCGCCTCCAGGGACTTGCGCTCGGTGATGTCCTCGACGATCGCCACCATGTGCGGCGGGTCCCCCTCCGGGGTGGCCTCGACCCACGACGCGGTGATCTGCGTGGGCACCGCGGTGCCGTCGGCCCGCACCAGCCGGGTCTCCAGCCGCATCGTCCGGTGCCGGCTGAGGAGCTCGGCGTGCGCCTCCTGGGCAGCGGGCTGGTCCTCCGGGTGGATGAGGCCGAGCACCGAGCAGCCGTACAGGTCCTCGGCGCTGCGGTCCAGCATCGCGGTGAAGGCCGGGTTGGCGTCGACCAGGAGGCCCGACGGGGTGGCGAGCACGATGCCCATGGGGGCGTTGGCGAACGCGCTCCCGCGGTCCGCCGGGGGCAGCGTGCCCAACGCGTTCGTCACATCCCACCTCCGTGCCGGACATTCTGCGCACACGTCGCCCTGTTCCTGCAGGTTCTCGGCGTGCAGGGTGCCCCGGACCGTTCCACGTGGAACCTCGGGACGGGGCAGGATGGGGGTCCGGACACGAGGGGGTTGCCGTGAACGAGTTCGACCTGGTGCTGCCGGCCACCGTGGACATCCGCGAGGTGGGCATGCGCGACGGCCTCCAGCTCGAGGCCCCCGTGCCGCTGGAGGCCAAGCTGCAGATGCTGGAGGCGCTGGTCGCCACCGGCGTGCGGCGGATCGAGGCGACGTCCTTCGTCTCGCCGCGGGCGGTGCCCGCGCTGGCCGACGCCGACGGGGTGGCCGCGGAGCTGTCCCGGTGGGGCGACGTGCACTGGTCGGCCCTGGTGGCCAACCCGCGCGGGGCGACCCGCGCCGTGGACGCCGGGGTCGCGAACCTCGAGTACGTCGTCTCGGCCTCCGACGGGCACAGCCGGGCCAACGCCGGGCGATCCACCGCCGAGGCCGTCGGCGCGGTCGGGGAGATCGCCGGTCTGGCGCACGGCGCCGGCGGGTCCCTCGAGGTCGTCGTCGCCACCGCCTGGGACTGTCCCTTCGACGGGCGCACGCCGATCCCCCGCACCGTGGACGTCGCCCGCGCCGCGGTCACCGCGGGCGCCGACGCGCTGTGCCTGGGCGACACCATCGGGACGACGACCCCGCTGCGGGTGGTCCAGCTGCTCGACGCCGTCCGCCGGGCCTGCCCGGGCGTGCCGGTCGGCGTGCACTTCCACGACACCCGCGGCACGGGCCAGGCCAACGCGCTGGCCGCCGTCCAGGCCGGGGTCACCCAGTTGGACTCGTCGGTCGGCGGACTCGGCGGCTGCCCGTTCGCCCCCGGCGCCAGCGGCAACATCGCCACCGAGGAGCTGGTCTACATGCTGGAGGAGTCCGGCGTGCGCACCGGCCTGGACCTCGACGCCGTCCTGGCCGCCGCGCGCGTCACGGAGCAGGCGGTCGGGCACGAGCTGCCCAGCTCGCTGTACCGGGCCGGTGGCCGCTCCGTCCCCCGCGCCACGCCCGTCGGCTGACCGGCACCCGTGGTTGGCTGAGGGCATGAGCGAGTCGGGGTCCCCGCTGGACGGCGCCGTCGAGGTCATCGACCCGGGTCAGATGCGGGAGGTGCTGGGGCACTTCGCCTCCGGGGTCACCGTGGTCACCGCCGTCGACGACGGGGAGCCGATCGGGTTCACCTGCCAGTCGTTCAGCTCCCTCTCGCTGGACCCGCCGCTGGTGGTGTTCGCCCCAGCGCGGACGTCGCGCACCTGGCCGCGGCTGCGTCAGCTCGGCCGGTTCTGCGTCAACGTGCTCGCCGAGGACCAGGACGGGCTGTCTGTCGCGTTCGCCCGCTCCGGCGAGGACAAGTTCGCCGGCGTTTCCTGGCGGCCCAGCCGGTTGGGCCGGCCGGTGCTCGACGGCGTCGTGGCCTGGATCGACTGCGAGCTGTGGGCCGAGTACGACGGCGGCGACCACACCCTCGTCGCCGCCCGCGTGCTCGACCTCGGCGCCGACGGGGCGCGGCGTCCCCTGCTGTTCCACCGCGGCGCCTACGGCCTGCTGGAGGGCCCGCGCGGCTGACCGGGCGCCCGTCGCCAGGTGTGGGGACGGCGACGGCGGGCACCCACCCCTGCACCGCCTGAGAGGAGACGATCGCCATGGGACTGCTCGACCGGCTCTTCGGCCGCCACCGGCGGCGGGACGACGAGGGCCACCCCCAGGGGTACCCGCGCGGCTACGACGACGGCTACGGCGCACCACCGCCGACCCGGGCACCCCGCTCGGACGACGAGCGGGCGATCGAGCGCTACCGCTACCTGCTGCGGACCGCGCCGCCGGACCAGATCGAGGCCGCGCACGCCGAGGCGTTCGCCCAGCTCACCCCGGAGCAGCGGCGGCAGGTGCTCGACCAGCTGGCCGCGGCGGGTGAGCGGGCCCGCGGCGACGACGCGCGCAGCCTGGCCCAGGCCGCGACCCGCGCGGAGATGCGCCGCCCCGGCACGCTGGAGCGGGCCTTCGGCGGCTACGGCGGCGGCCCGGGCCACGGGCCCGGCTACGGCGGCGGCCCCGGCTACGGGGGCGGCTTCGGCGGCGGGTACGGCCCGAGCTTCGGCAGCATGATGGGCGCCAGCCTGCTGGGTACGGTGGGCGGCCTCGTGGTCGGCACGGCGGTCGCCGACGCGCTCTTCGACACCGGCCTCGGCGACGGCGGCCTGTTCGGCGGCGGCGACGAGGAGGCCTACGCCGCGGGCTACGACGACGGCAACGACGCCGGTGGCGGTGACTACGGGGGTGACCCGGGCGGCGACTTCGCCGGCGGCGCCGACGCCGGCGGGTGGGACGGCGGTGGCGGCGACTTCGGCGGCGACTTCGGGGGCGGCGACTTCTGAGCCGCCGCGGCCCGCGGCGGGCAGCCCCCGCCGTGGGCCGCTCAGCCGGTGACGGCGCGGGCGCGGGCCTGCCGGCGCAGCCAGAGCAGGCCGAGCACCGGCAGCACCAGCGGGATGAACAGGTAGCCGCGACCGTAGGCCGACCACACCGTCTCGTCGGGGAAGGCGGCGCGGTCGGCCAGCGAGAGGGTGCCCACGATGAGCACCCCCGCCAGCTCCACCGAGCAGGCGACCAGGGCGGTGCGCCGTCCACCGCGGGCGAAGGCGACCGTGGCCACCAGGTAGACGACGGCGGCCAGCGCCGACAGCAGGTAGGCGATCGGCGCCTCGGAGAACCGGGTCGCCAGCTGGACCGCGGCCCGCGCGCCGGCGGCCAGGGCGAACACCCCGTAGACGGCGACCAATACCCGCCCCGGGCCGCCGGAGGTGTCCCCCGCGCTCGCGCCGTCGGTCCGTCCCGGTTCAGCCACCGGTCGCCTCCCACAGTTGCAACAGCCGCCAGATCATGACCCCCACCGCACCGGCCGCGACGGCCAGCACCGTGCCCGCCCAGCGGGTCGGATCCGACCGCGCCCACAGCCCGCCCGCGACCGGCAGCAGCACGATGCCGCCGAGGTAGCCCACGAAGGTGGGGGTGTCGGCCGGGTGCTGCCCGCGCACCAGCAGGACGACGGCGAGCACGGCCTGCACCAGCAGCAGCAGCTCCAGCAGCGCCGTCCCCCCGAGGTGGAGCAGGCCGATCCGGCGCCGGGCGAGGGTCGAGGCCAGGCCGGCCAGGGCCACCGCGGCGGCGACGACGGTCACCGCCACCACGAGGGCCGGGATCACCGGGGGGACCTCGCGGACACGGCGCTGAGCACGGATGTCATCCTCCCGCGTGGGGGAGACGGCCCGGGCACCCGCCCTGCCCCGGGTCGCACACCGCGCGGGCGCGCTCAGCGGGGGGCGCGCCGAAAGGATCGTCATGACCGTCCGCGACCTGGTGGTCGACCTCTTCTCCGAGCACGTCGACGCCGTCACCGACCAGCCGGTGCGGTTGCAGGCCCTGGTGGCGCTGCTGGAGCACTTCGAGATCGCCGAACCGACCTCACGCATGACCATGGCCGCGCTGCGCCGCTCCGGGTTGCTGGCCGCCTCACGCTCCGGCCGGGAGACCCTCTACAGCCCCACCGAGGCGATGCGCAGCGCCGTCCGGGCGCGGTGGGCGCGGCTGGACGAGCGGCTCGGGCCGTGGGACGGCCGCTGGCGCATGGTGATCTACACGGTGCCCGAGACCGACCGGTCGGCCCGGGAGCGGGTGCGTCGCACGCTCACCCGGCACGGGTTCGGGCCGCTGGCGCCGGCCACCTGGCTCTCGCCGCACAAGGTCGCGCTGGACGACGTCCGGACCGAGCTCGCCCGGGAGCCGCTGAGCCGGCTGGACCTGCTCACCGCCCAGGTGACCGAGGAGACCGGCGGCTCGGACACCGAGTTGGCCGCGCGGTGCTGGGACCTGCAGGGGGTCGCCGCCGCGCACCGCCGGGTGATCGACCGGATCCGCGCGCTGCTCACCGACCCGGTCGCGGACGGGGCGACGGCGTTGGTGACCCACCTGCGGGTGCTCGCCGACATCCGGCGGGTCGGCGTCAGCGACCCGCTGCTCCCCGACGCGCTGCGGCCGCCGGGCTGGCCCGGCGCGGAGCTGCGCGAGGCCTGGGACGAGCTCTGCGCCCGGCTGCACGGACCGGCACGCGAGCACGTGGGCACCGTGCTGGCGCGGCCGGACCGTGCGCGCCCGGCTCAGCGGTGCACGGTGGACATGTCCGGGTAGCGGTCGCCGGCGGTGGTGCCGGCCGGGGCGGCGTCGTCCAGCCGGCGCAGGTCGTCGTCTGAGAGCCGGAGGTCGGCCGCCGCGGCGTTCTCCTCGAGGTAGGCGACCCGCTTGGTGCCGGGGATCGGCACGATGACCGGGTTCCCGTCGAGGCCCCCCTGCGCCATCACCCAGGCCAGCGCGAGCTGGCCGGCGGTGACGCCCTTCTCGTCGGCGATCTCCCGGACCCGGTCGACCAGCTCCAGGTTCCGGGTGAAGTTCTCCCCCTGGAAGCGCGGGTTGCGCCGGCGGAAGTCGTCGGGCGCGAGGTCGTCGAGGCTGCGGATCTGCCCGGACAGGAAGCCGCGGCCCAGCGGCGAGTAGGCGACGAAGCCGATGCCCAGCTCGGCGCAGGTGGCCAGCACGCCGTCGTCCTCGGGGTCGCGGGTCCACAGCGAGTACTCGGTCTGCACGGCCGTCACCGGCTGCACGGCGTGCGCGCGGCGGATGGTCTCCGGCGCGGCCTCGGAGATGCCGACGTGCCGCACCTTGCCGGCCTCGACCAGCTCGCGCAGCGCACCCCAGGTCTCCTCGACCGGCACCGTCGTGTCCACCCGGTGCTGGTAGTAGAGGTCGATGACGTCCACGCCGAGGCGCTGCAGCGAGGCGTCGCAGGCCCGGCGGACGTAGTCGGGGCGGCCGTTGATGCCGCGGAAGGAGCCGTCCTCGCCGCGCTCGTTGCCGAACTTGGTGGCCAGCACCACCTCGTCGCGGCGGCCGGTGATCGCGCGGCCGACCAGCTGCTCGTTGGTGAACGGCCCGTACATGTCCGCGGTGTCGAGGAACGTGACGCCGAGGTCCAGTGCCCGCTGGATCGTCCGCTCGGCCTCCGCCTGGTCGCCGGTGCCGTAGAACTCGCTCATCCCCATGCAGCCCAGGCCCTGGGCGGACACGGTCAGGTCTCCGAGTGTGCGCATCTGCATGGCCGCTCCCCTGCCCTCCCGCGCGGCCGGCCAACCGGCTGGAGGGACCCGCTTGACAGACGGTGCTGCTCGTGTGACAGGTTAGGGCCTCCTCACTAAGCCAAGCCTTACCTCAGGAGCACGATGCGTACCGCCGCCCGGCCGCTGGCCGCCCTGTCCCTCACCGTGGCCACCGCCGTGGCCCTGACCGCGTGCGGGGAGGGCGACGACACCGCCGAGGCCGCCGCCGCCGGTACCGAGACCGTCTCCTTCACCTGGGACCGGAACACCGCCGCCGAGGACGAGGAGCCCGTCCTGGAGGAGACGACGGTCGACGTCCCGAAGAACCCGGAGCGGATCGTCGTCTTCGACATGGCCAGCCTCGACACCATCGGCGCGCTCGGCGGAGAGATCGCCGGTGCCCCGCTCGACTCGGTGCCCGGCTACCTGGAGCAGTACCTCGCCGACGACGCCTTCAACGCGGGCACGCTGTTCGAGGCCGACATCATCGAGATCGAGTCGCAGCAGCCCGACCTCATCGTGATCGGCGGCCGGTCGTCGGCGCTGTACGAGGACCTCAGCGAGATCGCCCCCACCGTCGACCTGGGCCTGCGGGGCTCCTACACCGAGAACCTCGAGCGCAACACCACGTTCCTCGGCGAGGTGCTCGGTGCCGAGGACGAGGCGGCCGCCGCGATCAGCGAGATCGAGGCCGGCATCGAGGAGGCCCGCGCCGCCACCGCCGACGCGGGCACCGGCCTGGGCCTCATGGTCTCGGGAGGCGAGCTCAGCGCGATGGCCCCGGCCGGTGACGACGCATCGGGGCGTGGCGCGCGCGGCGGCCTGATCTACGACGCGTTCGGCGTCCAGCCGGTGGTGGAGGACATCCAGGCCGCCACCCACGGCGAGCCGGTCTCCTTCGAGTTCCTGCTCGAGACCGACCCCGACCACCTGTGGGTCGTCGACCGGGACGCCGCCACCGGGGAAGAGGGCGCGCAGGCGGCCGCGGCGGTGCTCGACAATGACATCGTCGAGCAGACGACCGCATTCCGGAACGGCCAGATCCACTACCTCGACCCGGTGGCCTGGTACGTCGTCTTCGGCGGCATCGACACCACGAAGATCATGATCGAGGACGTCCTGGAGAGCGCGGCGTGACCAGCCCCTCCCCGGTCGGGCACCGCCCCCGTCGGTTGTGACGGCGCTCGACCCGACCTCGACGAGCACCCCTGCCCGCGTGCGGCCCGGCCGCACCTGGGCGGGGGTGCTCGTCGGCGTGCTGCTCGCCGTCCTGGCGGTCACGAGCCTGTTCGTCGGAGTCTCCGACGTGTCCCTGGGGTCGGTCCTCGCCGCTGGGCCGGAGAGCGACGCGGCCCTCCTGCTCGGGGTGAGCCGGATCCCGCGCACGCTCGCCGTCGTCCTGGTCGGCGCCTCCCTGGGCATCGCCGGGCTGATCATGCAGATGCTGGTGCGCAACAAGTTCGTGGAACCGGGCACCACGGGCGTCAGCGAGTTCGCGACGCTCGGCATGCTCGTCACGATCGTGTTCCTCCCGGGCCTGGCCGTCGTCGGGAAGATGGGCGTCGCCGCGGTCTTCGGCCTGGTCGGCACCTGGGTGTTCCTCCAGGTGGTCAAGGTCGTGCCCGTGCGCCAGCTCGTGCTCGTCCCGCTGGTCGGCATCATGCTCGGCGGCGTCGTCGGCGCCGTCACGACGTTCTTCGCCTACCGCCTGGATCTCCTGCAGTCCCTCGGGCAGTGGTCGCAGGGCAGCTTCGCCACGGTCATGCAGGGCCGCTACGAGTTCGTGTGGATCGCCGGACTCATGGTCGGGGTGGCCTGGCTGGCCGCCGACCGCTTCAGCGTGATCGGCCTCGGCGAGGAGTTCGCGACCAACCTGGGGCTGGACCACCGCCGGTGGGTGACCGTCGGGATGGTGATCGTCGCGGTGATCACGGCGGCGGTGCTCGTCACGGCCGGGCTGATCCCGTTCCTGGGGCTCGTCGTGCCCAACGTCGTGAGCCTGGTCGTCGGCGACAACGTGCGCCGGGCGATCCCCTGGGTCGCGGGGCTCGGGGCGGTCTTCGTGCTGGGCTGCGACATCCTCGCGCGCGTCGTGCGCTTCCCCTACGAGATCCCGCTGTCGGTCGTCGTCGGCGTCATCGGCGCCGCGCTGTTCCTCTGGCTGCTGCTGCGGAGGAGGAGCCGTGCTCACTGAGCGCACCCCCACGACGTCCCCCGCGCCCGCCGGCGGCGCGCGGATCGCGACGCGCTGGGCGCAGCCCGGGGTCCGCCTGGCCGCGCTCGGCGTCGCCGCCCTGGGGCTGGCCGCGGTCTACTGCCTCACCGACGTCCCCGGCTCGCTGGCCTTCGCGCTGGAGGTCCGCAGCCTCACGGTGGCGGCGATGCTCGTCGTGGCCGCCGCGGTCGGGGTCTCGACGGTCGTGTTCCACACGATCACGCAGAACCGCATCCTCACCCCCTCCATCATGGGGTTCGACGCCTTCTACGTGCTGGTCTCGACCGTTCTCGTGTTCACCTCCGGGTCGGCGGCGTTCCTGCGGTTCGACCAGCTCACCCTCTGGCTCGTCCAGGTCGTCGTCATGGTCGCCGTCAGCGTCGTGCTGTTCACCTGGCTGTTCGGCGGCAAGCGGCGGTCGATCCACCTCATGCTGCTGGTCGGCATCGTGCTGGGCACGTTCTTCCGCAGCGCCACCGAGTGGATGCAGCGGATGCTCGACCCGCTGGACTTCCAGGTGCTCTCCGATGCGGTGTTCGCCTCCCTCACCCGGCCCGACGAGACGCTGCTGGCGCTCACCGCCGCCCTCGTCGTCCTCGCGTGCGCCGCGGTCGTGCCGCTGCTGCGCACCCTCGACGTCCTGACCCTCGGCGAGCCGGCGGCCGTGGGCCTGGGGGTCGACCACCGGCGGGTCGTGCTGGTCCTGTTCGCGAGCGTCTCGGTCATGATCGCCGCGTCGACGGCCCTGGTGGGGCCGATCCTGTTCCTCGGCCTCATCGTCGCCAACCTCGCCTACTCGTACGCGGGGTCCTTCCGCCACGTGTGGACGCTGCCCACCGCCGTCCTCATCGGGGTCGTCTGCCTGCTGGGCGGCCAGCTGGTCCTCGAGCGGCTGCTGCACCTCGGCGGCACCCTCTCGACGGTCATCGACTTCGCCGGCGGCCTGTTCTTCCTCTACCTCGTCCTGCGAAGGGGGGCGCGTTGATCGCGCTCGAGCACGCCACCAAGCGCTACCACGGCCACACCGTGCTGGACGACGTCTCGATCGGCTTCGGCGCGGAGGGCGTCACCGCGCTCATCGGCCCGAACGGCGCCGGCAAGTCCACGCTGTTCGGTCTCGTGGGCCGGCTCCTCCAGCCCGACGCCGGCCGGGTCACCGTCGACGGCAGGGACGTCGCTCGGACGCCGTCCAGCGAGCTCGCGCGGACCCTCGCGGTGCTGCGCCAGGACAACCACGTCGCGGCGCGCCTGACCGTGCACGACCTCGTCGAGTTCGGCCGCTTCCCGCACTCCCGCGGGCGGCTCACGGTCGACGACCGCGAGCACATCGAGCGCGCCATCGCGTACCTGGACCTCGACGCCCACCGGAACCGGTTCCTCGACGAGCTGTCGGGCGGTCAGCGCCAGCGCGCGTTCATCGCGATGGTGCTCGCGCAGGACACCCGGTACGTGCTGCTCGACGAGCCGCTCAACAACCTCGACCTGCGGCACATGACGGAGATCATGCGGCTGGTCCGGAGGATGGCCGACGAGCTCGGCAAGCGGGTCGTCACGGTGCTCCACGACGTCAACTTCGCCGCGACCTGGTCCGACCGCATCGTCGCGATGCGCGACGGCCGCGTCGTGGCGGACGCCCCCGCACGCGAGATCATGCGTCCCGAGGTGCTGGAGGCCGTCTACGGCACGACCGTCGACGTCCGCGAGATCGACGGCCGGCCGGTGGCCCTGTACTACGGCTGAGGTCGCGCGGCGGCCGACGGCGCCGCCCGAGCGTGTGCGCCGACGGGTGGTTCGAGGGCCGCGAACTCCCGCTCGGCGCACACGGTGGGCCGCGGAGGCCGGGCTGTTCCACGTGGAACGCGGCGCTGTTGCAGGCGTGTGACGTTCTCCCGACCGTCTGGCGGGTCCCCGGGGAGCGGGGTTGGATCGAACCCATGTGCGGCCTCTCCGGCGAGATCACGTTCGACGGCTCCCTGGCCGACACCACCGCCGTCGCGCGGATGGTGGACGCCCTCGTCCCCCGCGGCCCGGACGGTCAGGGCACCTGGAGCAACGGGCGGGTGGCGTTCGGGCACCGCCGGCTGTCGGTGATCGACCTCTCCACCTGCGGCTCGCAGCCGATGATCGACAACGACCTCGGGCTGACCGCCGTCTTCAACGGCTGCATCTACGACTACAAGGAGCTGCGCGCCGAGCTGGAGGGCCACGGCTACCGCTTCTTCTCTCACAGCGACACCGAGGTGATCCTCAAGGGCTACCACCACTGGGGCACCGACGTCGTCTCGCACCTGCACGGCATGTTCGCCTTCGTCATCCACGAGCGCGACACCGGCCGGGTCGTGCTGGCCCGCGACCGGCTGGGCATCAAGCCGCTCTACCTGTCCGAGACGCCGGGCCGGCTGCGGTTCGCCTCCACGTTGCCGGCGCTGCTGCAGGCGGGGGACGTCGACACCTCGATCGACCCGGTCGCGCTGCACCACTACCTCACCTGGCACGCCGTCGTCCCGGCGCCGCGGACGATCCTGAGCGGGGTCCGGAAGCTGCCGCCGGCCACGCTGCGGGTGGTCGAGGCCGACGGCACCTCCCGCGAGGAGCGGTACTGGAACGCCACGTACGAGCGGCGTCCCGAGCACGCCTCCTGGTCCGCCCGGGACTGGGAGGACGCGATCGAGGAGGCGCTGCGGGTCGCCGTCCGCCGGCGGCTGGTCGCCGACATCCCGGTCGGCGTGCTGCTGTCCGGCGGCCTGGACTCCAGCCTCATCGTCGGCCTGCTGGCGCAGGAGGGGCAGACCGGCCTGGCCACCTACTCGATCGGCTTCGAGGCCGTGGGCGGTCGCGCGGGCGACGAGTTCCAGTACTCCGACGTGATCGCCGAGCGGTTCGCGACGAACCACCACCGGATCCGGGTCGCCTCCGACGAGCTCGCCGCCGCGCTGGGCCACGCGATCGGCGCGATGGCCGAGCCCATGGTCAGCCACGACGTCGTCGCCTTCGACCTGCTGTCGGAGCGGGTGTCGCAGACGATCCGGGTGGTGCAGTCCGGCCAGGGCGCCGACGAGGTCTTCGCCGGCTACCACTGGTACCCGCCGCTGGCCGACGTCGGCCGCGACGAGGCCGTGGCGCGCTACGCCGCGGCGTTCTTCGACCGCGACCACGACCAGATGCGGTCGGTGGTCTCCGACCGGTACGCCCTGGCCGAGGACCCGAGCCTGGCCTTCGTCCGGGAGCACATGTCCATGCCCGGCGCCGAGACGGCGGTGGACGCCGCCCTGCGCCTGGACAGCGAGGTCATGCTCGTCGACGACCCGGTCAAGCGGGTGGACAACATGTCCATGGCGTGGGGCCTGGAGGCCCGGGTGCCCTTCCTCGACCACGACCTGGTCGAGCTGGCCGCGATGTGCCCGCCGGAGCTCAAGCTCGCCGACGGCGGCAAGGGCGTGCTCAAGGCGATCGGCCGGCGGATCATCCCGCCGGAGGTGATCGACCGGCCCAAGGGCTACTTCCCGGTGCCGGCGATCACCCACCTCGAGGGCAAGGTGCTCGACCTGGTGCGTGACGCGCTGTCCGGCGACGCCGCCCGTGAGCGCGGGCTGTTCCGTCCCGAGTACGTGCGCGAGCTGCTCGGCGACCCCAACGGCGAGCTCACCCCGCTGCGCGGCAACAAGCTGTGGCAGCTGGGCCTGCTCGAGCTGTGGCTGCAGAGCCACGGAGTGTGACGGTGCCCCGGATCGCCGGGCACCGTCGCCGTACCGCGGTGACCGACGTCCCCTCGTTCACCAGCCGCTCGTGGCAGCAGCCCTCCGAGCACCAGCGTCAGGGCATGGACGCCGACGTCGTCCTCGACCTGGGCTGGGGGCGGCTGGTCTTCGGCCAGACCTTCGACGACCTGGGCGGGATCGTCGACGCACTGCGCGCCGAGGGCAGCGGGCGCCGCGACATCTGCATCTACCCGCGGGACCCGCACGTGCTGGTCGGCATGGCCCCCGACGAGCTGTTCATCGATCCCAGCTACACCTACCGGCTGGACCTGCACCGCTACCGGCCGCGGCCCGAGCTCATCCGCGGCGTCTTCGTGCGCACGGTGACCTCGCTGGCCGACATGGAGCAGATCAACGACATCTACGCCCGCAACGGCATGGTCACCGGCGACGCCGCGACGATGTGGGCCAACCACCGCACCCGGACCTTCACCTACCTGGTGGCGGAGGACCGGCGCACCGGCCGCATCGTCGGCACGGTGACCGGCGTGGACCACGTCCTGGCCTTCGGCGACCCGGAGCGCGGCGCCAGCCTGTGGTGCCTGGCCGTGCACGCCCAGGACGCCCCGCCGGGCACCGGGGAGGCGCTGGTCCGGGTGCTCGCCGAGCGCTACGTCGGCCGCGGCCGGGCCTACCTGGACCTGTCGGTGCTCTACGACAACAGCGGGGCGATCGCCCTCTACCGCAAGCTCGGGTTCCAGCGGACCCCCGCGGTGTGCGTCAAGCGCAAGAACCCGATCAACACCCCCCTGTTCGCCTCGCGCCCGCCGGGGCTGGAGGAGCTCAACCCCTACGCCCGGATCATCGCCGACGAGGCCCTCGAGCGCGGCATCCGCGTGGAGGTCACCGACGCCGAGTGGGGCGAGATCCGGCTGTCCCTCGGCGGCCGCAGCGTCCTCACCCGCGAGTCGCTGTCGGAGTTCACCAGCGCGGTCGCGATGAGCCGCTGCGACGACAAGCGGGTGACCCGCCGGATCATGGAGCGCGCCGGGGTCCGGGTCCCGAAGGGGGCGCTGGTCACCGAGGGCAGGCTGGACGACGGACTGGCGCTGCTCGACGAGTGCGGCGAGGTGGTGGTGAAGCCGGCCCGCGGCGAGCAGGGTCGCGGCATCACCGTGGGCGTGACCGCACCCTCGGCGCTGGAGCGGGCGGTCGGCCTCGCGCTGCAGCACTGCCCCGAGGTGCTGGTCGAGGAGCTGGTCGCCGGCGACGACCTGCGGGTGGTGGTCATCGACCACGAGGTGGTGGCCGCCGCGGTGCGCCGTCCCGCCGAGGTGGTGGGTGACGGGCGCACCGCGGTCACCGGGCTGGTGCGCTCCACCAGCCGCCGCCGGGAGCGGGCCACCGGCGGGGAGTCGACGATCCCGCTGGACGACACCACCGCCGAGGTGGTCGCCGAGGCCGGCTACGCGATGGACGACGTCCCGCCGTCCGGAGAGCGCATCCGGGTCCGGCGGACGGCGAACCTGCACACCGGCGGCACGATCGAGGACGTCACCGACCGGCTGCACCCGGCGATCGCGGAGGCGGCCGTGCGGGCCAGCCGGGCGATCGGCATCCCGGTGACCGGCCTGGACTTCCTGGTGCCGGACGTCGAGGGCGAGGAGCACGTGTTCATCGAGGCCAACGAGCGGCCGGGGCTGGCCAACCACGAGCCCCAGCCGACCGCGGCGCGCTTCGTGGACCTGCTGTTCCCGGAGACCCGCCGCCGGTGAGCGACGGACCCGACAGCTCTCGGCCCCGGCCAGGGGCTCGCCCCGAGCCTGCGAGGGGTGAGGGGGCCGGGGTCCTCTATGTGCTGGCCGCGCTGGGCGGTGCGATCGGCGCCCTCGGCCGCTGGGGCATCGAGACGGCGCTTCCCCGCTCCCCCGGCGGCTGGCCCTGGGCCACGCTGCTGGTCAACCTCACCGGCTGCCTGCTGCTGGGTGCGCTGTACGCCGCCCTGGCCGCCCGCTCCCCCGAGCCGCCCTGGGTCCGGCCGCTGCTGGGGGTGGGCGTGCTCGGCGGCTACACCACGTACTCGACCTTCGCGGTGGAGGTCGTCGAGCTCACCGACGCCGGCGCCGCGCTGCTCGCCGTTGGGTACGTGCTGGTCTCGGTCCTGGGCGGGGTCCTCGCCGTGGCCGCCGGCGCGTACGCGGTGCGGAGGCCCGCCCGGTGACCCCACTGCTGGTCGCGGTGGGTGCGCTGGCCGGCGCTCCCCTGCGCCTGCTGGCCGCCCGGCTGGCGACCCGGGCCGGCCGGGACGCCTCGGCGGGCACCCTGGTGGTCAACGTCGCCGGCAGCGCCCTGCTCGGCGTGCTGCTCGGGCTGGCGGACGTCCCGGCGGCGGTCGTCGCCCTGGTCGGCACGGGCTTCTGCGGCGCGCTGACCACCTTGTCGACCTTCGGTTCGGACGTCGTGCGGCTGGTCGAGGAACGGGCGGTGGGCCGCGCCCTGGGCTACGTCGGGGCGACCGTCGTCCTCGGCCTGGGGGCGGCCGCCGTCGGCCACACCCTCGCCGCGTGAGGGTCCGCGATGCCCTCGGGACGCGCCATCGATAGGGTCGGAGGCGGCATGGGTGGAGCATCCGGAGCAGACGAGCGGGCGGACAGCCCCGTCGTGGTGGTGGCCAACCGGCTGCCCGTCGACCAGGTGACCGACCCGGACGGGACGACGCGCTGGCAGCGCAGCCCCGGTGGGCTGGTGACGGCGCTGGAGCCGTTCGTGGCCGGCCGCGGGGGCGCCTGGGTCGGCTGGTCCGGCTCGGCCGGGGAGGCGCCGGAGCCGTTCGAGTCCGGCGGCGTGCAACTGATCCCGGTGCCGCTCTCCGAGGAGGAGGTGGACCGCTACTACGAGGGCATGTCCAACGCCTCGCTGTGGCCGCTCTACCACGACGTCGTCGAGAAGCCCGAGTACCACCGGACGTGGTGGGACACCTACGTCCAGGTCAACAAGCGCTTCGCCGAGCGCACCGCCGAGGTCGCCGCCGAGGGCGCGATCGTGTGGGTGCACGACTACCAGCTGCAGCTGGTCCCCGCGATGCTGCGGCAGCGCCGCCCTGACCTGACCATCGGGTTCTTCCTGCACATCCCCTTCCCGCCCTACGAGCTGTTCACCCAGCTGCCCTGGCGCTCGGCGATCGTCGAGGGGCTGCTCGGCGCCGACCTGGTCGGCTTCCAGCGGCCCAGCGCGGCGTCGAACTTCGTCCAGCTCGCCCGCCGGCTGCACGAGCTGCCGGCCCGCGGCACGACCGTCGAGTACGACGGGCGCACGGTCACCGCGCGCGCCTTCCCGATCTCCATCGACGTCGCCGCCTTCGACGAGCTGGCGAGCTCGCCGGAGGTGGTCCAGCGCGCCAAGGAGATCCGCGCCGAGCTCGGCAACCCGGAGAAGATCATCCTGGGCGTCGACCGGCTCGACTACACCAAGGGCATCGCCGTCCGGTTCTCCGCGTTCCAGGAGCTGCTCGAGGACGGCGCCCTGGAGGCCCCGGGCACGGTGCTGGTCCAGGTGGCCACGCCCAGCCGCGAGCGGGTCGAGCACTACGTGCACATGCGCGAGACCATCGAGCAGCAGGTCGGCCACATCAACGGCGTCTTCGGCAGCCTCGGCGGCCCGGCGGTGCACTACATCAACCAGTCGGTGCCCCGCGAGGAGCTGGCCGCCCTCTACCGGGCCGCCGACGTCATGCTCGTGACGCCGTACCGCGACGGGATGAACCTGGTCGCCAAGGAGTACGTCGCCGCGCGCAGCGACCTCGGTGGTGCGCTGGTGCTGTCGGAGTTCGCCGGCGCCGCGGCCGAGCTGAAGCAGGCCTTCCTGGTCAACCCGCACGACATCGCCGGGGTCAAGAACCAGCTGGTGCGGGCGCTGCGCGCCGAGCCGGCGGAGCTGGCCAAGCGGATGCGGGCCATGCGGCGGCACCTGGCGAAGAACGACCTCGAGCATTGGGCGACGTCCTTCTTCGACGCGCTGCGCGCGCAGCAGTGATGGCCGGGTCGCCGGCCGACCTGGCCACCGCGCTCCGGGAGCTGGCCGGACGGCGGCCGCTGCTGGTGGCCAGTGACTACGACGGCGTCCTCGCGCCGCTGGTCGGGGACCCGTCGGCGGCGGTCCCCTCCCCCGGTGTCGGCGAGGCGCTTGCCCGGCTGGCCGACCGCCCCGGCGTCGTCGTCGCCCTCGTCAGCGGCCGCGGCGTGGCCGACCTCCAGACGGTCAGCGGGCTGTCCGGTCCGTACCGCTGGGTGGGCAGCCACGGCGCGGAGTTCGACGGCCCGCTCACCGGGGAGCTCGCCGCCCGCCGGGATGCCCTCGCCGAGCGGCTGGCGCCCCTCGTGGCCGCGGTGCCGGGTGCGCTGCTCGAGGTGAAGCCGGCCAGCGTGGCGGTGCACGTGCGGCAGGTCGCCGACCGCGCCGCGGCCGCCGAGCTGCTCGCGGCCGCCGACCGGGACGCCGATCCGTCACTGACGAAGAAGCCGGGCAAGGAGGTGCTCGAGCTCGCCGTCACCGACGCCGACAAGGGCCGGGCCCTGCTGCGTCTCCGCGAGGAGCTCGGCGCCGCGGCGGCGGTCTACCTCGGCGACGACCTCACCGACGAGGACGCCTTCCGGGCCCTCCCCGCCGGCGACGTCACCGTCAAGGTCGGCGAGGGCGACACCGTGGCCCGCTTCCGCATCCCCGGGCCCGCCGCCGTCGTCCCCCTGCTCGAGGAGCTCGCCGACCTGCTCGCCTGACCCGGTGGCGCGGGGGACGCCCGGGTCACCGGCAGGGCCTGCGCGGCGGTCCGCCCGGCCGCTGTCGACAATCCCGGGATCGGCGCAGGGCGGAGGCTCCCGGCGCTCCGGGAAATGGCGTAGTCGCCGTTCCCGCGCTGTCGACAAATGCCGTCGGCGAGCCGGTCACCATACTGCTCGGGAACGATTCCGCATCCCTCTCCGAATGGGCTCCGGAACCGCCAGGAATGGCACCAGACTATGCCGAAGCGCACATCCGTCTGCCATTCGCCATCGTCCCTGGAGGGGCTCTCCGTGTACTCCCCCACCACCCCCGCTCCCCCCGGCCGCACCTCCGGGTGGTTCGCCGACCGGCCCCTCGGCGTGCGGATCGGCGCGGTCGTCGCGCTGCTCGCCGTCGTGGTGCTCGCGACCAACGTCCTCGCGGTCCTGCGCATCTCCGAGATGCGCACCCACCAGGAGACGATCTACACCGAGAACCTCGAGCCCCTGAACGCGCTGTCCGCGGTGCAGCGCGCCACCGCCGCGCACCGCGCCCGCGTGCTCGAGTACGCCGTCTCCGACCCCGCTCGCCGGGAGGAGCTGCGCGGCGAGATGGACGAGAAGCAGGCCGACGTCGACGCCGCCCTCGCCGAGTACGCGCCCTACGTGATCGACCAGGCGGCCATGGACGCCTACGCGCAGGGCCGGCAGCGGTTCCTCGCCACCAACGAGGCCCAGCTGTTCCCCGCCGCCGACCGCGGCGACCTCACGACGTACGCCCAGGTCTACCGCGACGTCTCCAGCCCGCTGCTCACCCAGATCGCCGACGGTCTGGAGGAGGAGGGCGTCGCGCAGTCCGCGCAGGCCGCCGCCCGGAACGCCGAGGCCGCCGAGCGCGCCGACTCCGCGGTCACCACGCTGCTGGTCAGCGCCCTGGTCGCGACCGCGCTGGCCACGGGGCTGACCGTGGTCGTCGTCCGCCGGATCACGGGGACGGTGCGCGCCGTGCAGGAGGTGGCCGAGGCCATGGCCGGCGGGGACCTGCGCCGCACCACCGGCGTCCACTCCGCCGACGAGCTCGGCCGGATGGCCGCCGCCCTGGACGCCGCGCAGGCCAACCTGCGCGAGGTCATGGCCTCCGTCGCGAGCTCGGCGGACGCGGTGGCGGCGTCGTCGGAGGAGCTGTCGGCCTCGTCGGCGCAGATCGCGGCGTCGGCGGAGGAGACCAGCGCGCAGTCCGGTGTGGTCGCCGGCGCGGCCGAGGAGGTCTCGCGCAGCGTCGAGACGGTGGCCGCGGGTGCCGAGCAGATGGGCGCCTCGATCCGGGAGATCGCCACGAACGCGGCCGAGGCCTCCGACGTCGCCGCGCGCGCGGTGACCGCGGCGGCGTCGACGACGGCGACGGTGGCCAAGCTGGGGGACTCCTCGGCGGAGATCGGCAACGTGGTGAAGGTGATCACCTCCATCGCGGAGCAGACCAACCTGCTGGCGCTGAACGCGACCATCGAGGCCGCTCGCGCCGGGGAGGCCGGCAAGGGCTTCGCGGTGGTGGCCAACGAGGTCAAGGAGCTGGCCCAGGAGACGGCGAAGGCGACCGAGGACATCGCGCGGCGGGTGGAGGCGATCCAGCACGACACCGGTGCGGCGGTGACCGCCATCGAGGAGATCTCCCAGATCGTCGCCCAGATCTCCGACCGGCAGACCACCATCGCCTCCGCGGTGGAGGAGCAGACCGCGACCACCAGCGAGATGTCGCGATCGGTCGCGGAGGCCGCCGGCGGGTCGGGGCAGATCGCGGAGAACATCGTCAGCGTCTCCACCGCCGCGGACTCCACCACCCAGGCGCTGACCCAGACCCGCAGCGCCGTGGACGAGCTGTCGCGGATGGCGTCGGACCTGCGGACGAGCGTCTCCCGCTTCGCCTACTGACGCCCGACTCCAGGACGACGGAGCGCCCGGCCGGGGAACCGGCCGGGCGCTCCGTCGCATGTCCGCGCCATCGTCGGGGATGTCGACGAGACGTCGCACGCAATGCGCTGACCGGCCTTTCTCGGGCGATGTGCGACCGTCGGCCGAGGAGGCCAGCGTGCAGTCCGGCGTCGTGGCCTCGGCCGCGGAGGAGGTCACCCTGGGCGTGGAGACGGTGGCGGCGGGCGCCGAGCAGATGGGCGCGTCCATCCGCGAGATCGCCCAGAACGCGAACGAGGCGGCGAAGGTCGCGGTGACCGCGATCGGCCGCATCAGCGAGGTCATCGCAGATCAACGACTTCCAGCTGACCATCGCCAGCGCCGTGGAGGAGCAGACCGCCACCACCAGCGAGATGTCGCGCTCGGTGGGGGAGGCCGCCGGCGGCTCGCGGGAGATCGCCGCCAACATCACCGGGGTCTCCGCGGCGGCCGGCTCGAGGACGCAGGCGCTCACCCGGACCCGCACCAGCGTCGACCGGCTCACGGGCATGGCCGCCGACCTGCGGACGGCGGTCACCCGCTTCACCTACTGAGGCACCGCGAGGAGGGGCGTCCGGTCGCGACCGGGCGCCCCTCCCGTATTCCCCGGAAATGGTCGCCGAGAACGGCCCGGTGTCGACAAATCGGGAAGGCAGAGGAGGTCGCCGACCATTCTCGCCGACCATTCGCGACACGCCCCGCGCGCTGCCGTGGAATCGGTCCACGGCCAATAACGTCCCGCGTGTCACCCACCGGGGCGCGGACCGCGTCCCGGCAGCCCGACCGCTCCGGTCTCCGTACACCAGGGACGTCCCTCATGCACACCAGCACGCCCGTGCGCCGCTCCCGCCTCGGCGTCCGCGGCTCCATCTCCGCTGTCGGTGCCGCCGGCATGGCCGCTGCCCTGGCCGTCGGTGGCTTCGGGCTGGCCGGTCTCGGCAACTCCGGCGACGCACGGCAGCACGTGGCGGAGCTCAACGACGCCTTCGACCACGCGCAGGCCATGGAGTTCTACAACGCCGACGTGAGCGGGTGGCAGACGGCCTACGCGTGGGACGCCCGTCTCTCCGGCCCGGTCGTGGCGGTGCAGCCCACCAGTGCCAACCGGGCCGGCTTCCTCGACGTCGCCGGTCGGCTGCGCGAGGAGCTCCAGGCCATGCCGATGGACGTGCTGACCGAGGAGGAGGCGGCGACCTACGCGGAGATCGGCGCCAGCTGGGACGACTTCTTCGCCGTGGACGACCAGGTCGTCGCGCTGTACCAGCAGGGGACCCCGCAGGCGACGGACGCGGCGGACGCGCTGATCCTGGGCGAGGGCTACCAGGTCTACTTCGGGATCATCGACCTCACCAAGCAGCTGGAGGACTCCCTGCGGGAGCGCGTCGCGGCCGCGACCGCGGCCGCCGAGGCGCAGGAGACGCGCACCCGCTGGACCATGATCGCCGTCGTCGTCCTGGGGGCCCTCCTGGCGCTCGGGGCCGCGCTGGCCGTCTCGCGGCGCATCGTGCGCCCCCTCGCGGCGGTCGAGTCGGTCGCCGGTGCCCTGGCCGCCGGTGACCTCACCCGGATGACCGGTGTCACGCGGGACGACGAGGTGGGCCGGGCCGCCGCGGCCGTGGACCGGGCCATCGAGTCCGTCCGCGAGGTGGTCGCGTCCGTGGCCGCGTCGGCGGACGCGGTGGCGGCGTCGTCGGAGGAGCTGTCGGCCTCGTCGGCGCAGATCGCGGCGTCGGCGGAGGAGACCAGCGCGCAGTCGGGTGTGGTGGCCGGCGCCGCGGAGGAGGTCAGCCGGAACGTGCAGACCGTGGCCGCGGGTGCCGAGCAGATGGGTGCGAGCATCCGGGAGATCGCCACGAACGCCGCGGAGGCCAGCGAGGTAGCTGCTCGGGCGGTGACCGCCGCCGAGACCACCACCGCCACCGTCGCCAAGCTCGGTGAGTCCTCGGCGGAGATCGGCAACGTGGTGAAGGTGATCACCTCCATCGCGGAGCAGACCAACCTGCTGGCGCTGAACGCGACCATCGAGGCCGCGCGCGCCGGGGAGGCGGGCAAGGGCTTCGCGGTGGTGGCCAACGAGGTCAAGGAGCTGGCCCAGGAGACGGCGAAGGCGACCGAGGACATCGCGCGGCGGGTGGAGGCCATCCAGGGCGACACGGGGGCGGCCGTCACCGCCATCGGCGAGATCAGCACGATCGTCGCCCAGATCAGCGACCGGCAGACCACCATCGCCTCCGCCGTCGAAGAGCAGACCGCCACGACAAACGAGATGTCCCGGTCGGTGACCGAGGCCGCCGGCGGGGCGGGGGAGATCGCCGCGAACATCACCGGCGTCTCCACCGCGGCCGAGTCGACCACGCAGGCGCTGACCCAGACGCGCACCGCCGTCGACGAGCTGTCCCGGATGGCCGCCGACCTGCGTGCCGGGGTCGCCCGCTTCACGTACTGACGTCCGCGCTCCGGCCGGCTCGCCGTGTGGAGCCGGCCGGGGTGTTACACGCCCCGGTGCCCGACCATTCCGAAGAAATGGTCGCGAACGGGTGGAACGACCTCTCGTGTCGACAAGTCATCCATTCCGGGGCGACGACCGTCCCGGCGCAGGATGCAGGCGCCGGAATTCTCATGAATTCGGGACCAAGGTCCCTGAAATGGCTGTGCGCCCTACCGAAACACATGGCGGGTCGATGCAGACCCGCCCCGCAGCAGAAATCCCCCGCAGAACGCCCCCCGCAGACCGCCCTCAGCACAGGAGACCTCGAATGAGCGCCACCGCCCCGCCCGCCGCCGGCCCCCGGTCCGGCGGGTGGTTCGCCGACCGTCCGATCGGCGTCAAGATCGGCGCGGCCCTGGCCGTGCTCGCCGTCGTCGCGATCGGCATGACCGTCCTCGCGGTCAGCCGCATCAACGCCCTCGAGGCGGCGGCGACACGGATCAACGGGAACGTCACGACCCTCGCGGACCTGGCGGACATCCAGCGCTCCTGGCAGGGCGACCGGTCGCGGTTCAACACCTACCCGCTGGCCGACCCGCAGAGCCGCGCCGCGCTGCTGGCCGACCTGACCGAGCGGCGGGAGACCATCGAGGCGCAGCTCGACGCCTACGCCGAGGTGACCGTCAACCGGGAGGGGTTCGAGGTCTTCCGCGGCCACGTCGAGGAGTACTACGACGTCGCCGACCACCAGCTCGTCCCGGCCTCGGACGCCGGTGACCTGCGGACCGCCACCGCGCTGATCACCGGCCCGCTGCAGGACTCCTCGGACGTGCTCATGGACGAGTACAACGCCATGCAGGAGCGGCGGGTCGAGGCCGGCCAGGCGGACACGGACGCCGCCGCCGGCATCGCCGACTCCGCCGTCCTCACGCTGTGGCTGACCCTCGCCGCGGGCATCACCGTCGCCGGCGCGATCACCGTGTTCG
The DNA here is from genome assembly GCF_054050135.1 of Geodermatophilus sp. SYSU D00705. Taxonomy (NCBI): domain Bacteria; kingdom Bacillati; phylum Actinomycetota; class Actinomycetes; order Geodermatophilales; family Geodermatophilaceae; genus Geodermatophilus; species Geodermatophilus sp. SYSU D00705. Next base: position 118,972 of record NZ_JBJGYT010000003.1, read on the forward strand.
TCGTCCGACGGATCGTGTCCACCGTCCGGTCGGTGCAGCAGTCGGTGGAGGCCCTCGCCCAGGGTGACCTGACCGTGGCCCCGGAGGTGCGCGGCCAGGACGAGCTGGGCCGGATGGCCGGCGCGCTGTCCACGGCACAGGGGAACCTGCGCGACGTGCTGGCGTCGGTGGCAGCGTCGGCGGACGCGGTGGCCGCCAGCTCGGAGGAGCTGAGCGCCTCGTCGGCGCAGATCTCCGCCTCGGCGGAGGAGACCTCCGCCCAGTCCGGTGTCGTGGCGAGCGCGGCCGAGGAGGTCAGCCGGAACGTGCAGACCGTGGCCGCGGGTGCCGAGCAGATGGGTGCGAGCATCCGGGAGATCGCCACGAACGCGGCCGAGGCCTCCGACGTCGCCGCGCGCGCGGTGACCGCGGCGGAGACCACGACGGCGACCGTCGCGAAGCTGGGGGAGTCCTCGGTCGAGATCGGCAACGTGGTGAAGGTGATCACCTCCATCGCCGAGCAGACCAACCTGCTGGCGCTCAACGCCACCATCGAGGCGGCGCGGGCCGGGGAGGCGGGCAAGGGCTTCGCGGTCGTGGCCAACGAGGTCAAGGAGCTGGCCCAGGAGACGGCCAAGGCGACCGAGGACATCGCGCGGCGGGTGGAGGCCATCCAGGGCGACACCTCCGCGGCGGTGACCGCGATCGGTGAGATCTCCCAGATCGTCGCCCAGATCTCCGACCGGCAGACCACGATCGCCTCCGCGGTGGAGGAGCAGACCGCCACCACGAACGAGATGTCGCGGTCGGTGACCGAGGCCGCCGGCGGGGCGGGGGAGATCGCCGCGAACATCACCGGCGTCTCCACCGCGGCCGAGTCGACCACGCAGGCGCTGACGCAGACGCGCACCGCCGTCGACGAGCTGTCCCGGATGGCCGCCGACCTGCGCGCCGGGGTCGCCCGCTTCACCTACTGACCCGCGCGGTCACCGCCCGGCCGGGATCCCCGGCCGGGCGGGTCGTCGGCCATTCCCGGGAATGGCGGACGGTCGACACGGGGACCGCCCCGATGCGGTCACCGACGTTCTTGCGAACGCATTCCGCGACACGCACGGAATGGTGTGACGGGCGCACCGTGCGGCGTCCACCATCCCGTCGACGAACCGACGGCGGCACGCCGGCAGGTCCGGCCGTTGGGCTCAACCCCTGGCACTGCCCGCCGATGAACAACCCGAAGCGCGCGCTGCGCCGGGAACGAGAGAGAAGAGCAACGTGGACGGTCTGGACGACATCGTCGAGGAGTTCCTGGTCGAGAGCCACGAGAACCTCGACCAGCTGGACACCGACCTGGTCGCCCTGGAGCAGGAGCCCGACTCGCGGGAGCGGCTGTCGAGCATCTTCCGCACGATCCACACGATCAAGGGCACCAGCGGCTTCCTGGCCTTCCACCGCCTGGAGGAGGTCACCCACGTCGGGGAGAACATGCTCTCCCGGCTGCGGGACGGCGCCCTCGCGCTGACCCCCACCCGGACCAGCGTGCTGCTGCAGATGGTCGACACGGTCCGTTCGCTGCTGGCCTCCATCGAGGCCACCGGCGGCGAGGGCTCGGTCGACGTCTCCGCCGTCGTCGCGGCGATCAGTGCGGCGATGGACGACGCCCCGGCCGCGCCGGCCGTCGAGGTCCCGGCCGTGGCGGCCGGCGCGGCCGGGGCGTCGTCCCCGGCGCAGGAGGCCCCGGCCGCCGAGGCGACCCCCGTCGCCGTCGTCGAGGCCGTCCCGACCCCCGCCGTCCCTGCTCCGGCCCCCGCCGCGGAGGTGCCTGCGCCCGTGTCCGAGACCCCGGTCCCCGCGCCCCGGCCCGAGCCGGTGCTGGAGACTCCCGAGCCCGCCGAGGCCGAGGCCGGCCCCGCCGCCGACACCGGTGGCGGTCAGGCCCGCCGCGCCGTCGCCGACAGCACGATCCGGGTGGACGTCGACCTGCTCGACGAGCTGATGCTGCTGGTCGGGGAGCTGGTGCTGACCCGCAACCAGATCGTCCAGTACGTCGGCCGCTCCAACGACACCGACCTGCTGCGCGCCTCGCAGCGGCTCAACCTGATCGCCAGCGAGCTGCAGGAGGGCGTCATGAAGACGCGCATGCAGCCGATCGACCACATCTGGTCGAAGCTGCCGCGCGTCGTCCGCGACCTGGGCCTGCAGTGCGGCAAGAGCGTCCGCCTGGAGATGGAGGGCCGGGACACCGAGCTGGACAAGACGCTGCTCGAGGCCGTCAAGGACCCGCTGACCCACCTGGTCCGCAACTCCGTCGACCACGGCATCGAGGCCCCCGAGGCCCGCCGCGCCGCCGGCAAGCCCACCGAGGGCGTCCTGACCCTGCGCGCCAAGCACGAGAGCGGCCAGGTCGTGGTCGAGGTGGCCGACGACGGTGCCGGCATCGATCCGGCCAAGGTCGGGGCCAAGGCCGTCGAGCGCGGCCTGATCAGCGCCGACGCCCTCGCGCGGACCAGCCCCGCCGACGTCCTCCAGATGATCTTCCTGCCCGGCTTCTCCACCGCCGCGGCCGTCACCAACGTCTCCGGCCGCGGCGTCGGCATGGACGTGGTCAAGACCAACATCGAGTCGATCGGCGGCACCATCGAGGTCGAGTCGGTGCCCGGCGAGGGCACCGTCTGCCGGCTGCGGATCCCGCTGACCCTGGCGATCGTCCCCGCGCTGACCGTCGAGTGCGCCGGCGACCGCTACGCCATCCCGCAGATCAGCCTGCAGGAGCTGGTGTCCCTGGACGCCGAGAAGGCCGCCACCGCGGTCGAGGAGGTCGGCGGCGCGCCGGTCTACCGCCTGCGCGGGGAGCTGCTGCCGCTGGTCCGCCTCACCGACGTCCTGGGGCTCACCTCCGACCGGCACGACGGGCACGTGGTCATCGCCGTCCTCCGCTCCGAGGGGCGCCGCTTCGGCCTCGTCGTCGACCGCGTCATCAACACCGAGGAGATCGTCGTCAAGGCCGTCGGCGGCCAGCTCAAGGCGATCGGCCTCTACTCGGGTGCCACCGTCCTCGGCGACGGCACCGTGGCGCTCATCCTCGACGTCCAGGCCCTGGCCCGCCGGGCCCTGCGCACCGAGACCAGCGAGCGTCAGGACTCCCGGGTGGCGGCCCTGCAGGCGTCGGCCGCCGAGAGCGACCGGCAGCGGATGCTGCTGGCCGCCATCGGCGGCGGACGGCGGGTGGCCATCCCGCTGGACACCGTCACCCGGCTCGAGCAGGTGCGCACCGAGGCCGTCGAGCGCGTCGGCAACCGCGAGGTCGTCCAGTACCGCGGCGCGATCCTGCCGATGGTGCGCCTGGACCGGCACCTGGGCGCCTACGGCGAGAGCGACCGCGAGGTCCTCGAGGTCATCGTCTACAGCGACCACGGGCGCAGCGTCGCGATCGTCGTCGAGGAGATCCTCGACATCGTCGACGGCGAGGCGGCCGTCCGCAGCGACATCGACGACCTGGGCCTGCTCGGCTCCGCCGTCCTCGGCGACAAGGTGACCGAGCTGCTCGACGTCCGCGCGGCGATCCTCGCCGCCGACCCGGCCTTCTACTCCGCGCCCCTCTCCGCGACGCCCGAGGGCGTCCCCGGCTCCCTCCTGGAGGTCTGACGTGCCTGCCGCGACCGACACCACCGCGCCGGCCATCGGCGGCCAGCTGGCCACCTTCTGGCTGGACGGCGACCTCTACGGCATCGAGGTCGCGCACGTGCAGGAGGTCCTGAAGAGCCAGGGGCTCACCCGGGTGCCGCTGGCCCCCGCCGCCGTCGCCGGCCTGATCAACCTGCGCGGGCAGGTGGTGACCGCGATCGAGCTGCGCGAGCGGCTGGGCCGGCCGCCGCGGCCCGAGGGCACCGACGCGGTGGTGATCGTCGTCCGCCTGCACGGGGAGGCGGTCAGCCTGCTCGTCGACGCGATCGCCGACGTCGTGGACGTCGACCCGGCCGACTTCGAGGCGCCGCCGGACACCCTGGACGGGTCGGCCCGCGAGCTGATCCGCGGGGCGTTCAAGCTCGACGGGCAGCTGCTGCTGGCGCTCGACGTCCAGAAGGCCGTGAGCGCCTAGCGGCCACGGACCCGGGCGCGGCCGGACTTCCCCGGCGGCCGACGCCCTGCCTCCTCGACCCCCGGTCGGGCGGCCCCTCTCTCCGGAGGGTCGCCCGGCCGGGGGTCGCTGCGTTCCCGGGCCGGCCGGGCCCGGTCTCACCGCTGTCCGTCGTGCTGGGCGGGCTCGCCGGCCGGGCCGAGGGCGAGAGTGACCGTCAGGCCACCGGAGGCGGCGTTGGCGGCGGTCACCGCACCGCCGTGCGCGGTGGCGACGGCGGCCACGATGGCCAGGCCGAGGCCGGCGCCGCCGGGTTCGTGGCGGGCGTCGTCCACCCGGCTGAACCGGTCGAACAGGCCGGGCAGCCGGTCGGCCGGGACCCCGGGCCCGGTGTCGCTCACGGCGACCTGCGCACCGGCCGAGCCGGTGGCCTGCACGTCGACGGTGACGGTGCCGCCGTCGGGGGTGTGCCGCAGCGCGTTGTCGACCAGGTTGGCCACCGCCCGCTCCACGCCGGCCGGGTCGCCGCGGATCACCGCCGCCCCGCCGGTCTGCAGCCGGATGCCGCGCCGGGCGGCGAGCGTGGTGAAGCGGCCGGCCACCCGCTCGACGAGGTCGTCGAGGTCCAGGGGGCGCTCGGTCTCGAGGTGGCCGGTGTCGACACGGGCGAGCACCAGCAGGTCGTCGATGAGCCCGGAGAGGCGGCCGGCCTCGTCCAGCGCCGTCCCCAGCGCGGTGCGGACGGCGGGGTCGTCGGTGCGGTCGCGGGCCAGTTCGACCTCCGCGGTGAGGATCGCCAGCGGGGTGCGCAGCTCGTGGCTGGAGTCGGCGGTGAAGATGCGCTCCCGGGCGACGGCGGCGGCCAGGCGGTCGAGCATGGCGTTGAGGGTCTGCACCAGGCGGCCCACCTCGTCGGGGTGCGCGGGCGGGGACAGCCGCCGGGACAGGTCCGCCGCGCTGATCGCCAGCGCCTCGTCGGTCGCCCGCCGGACCGGGGCCAGCCCCCGCTGGGCGATGACGTAGCCGAGCAGGCCGGCCAGGACGGTGGCCAGCCCGGCGGCGGGCAGGTAGCCCGAGACCAGCGCGGCCTGCGCCTCCTGGACCTCGTCGAGCCGGGCGGCGAGGATCGCGACCTGCCCGCGGGAGCCGTCCCGGATGGCGAGCACCCGCAGCCCGGACCCCTCGTCGAGGGTGCGGAGCACGTCCTGACCCGACCGGGCGCGGGCGAGGTCGGTCGGGCCGAGGAGGGGTGTCCCCGGGACGTCGTCGCCGGCCGTGCCCATGACCCGGCCCCGCCGGTCGACGAGCTGCACCATGCGGTCGTCGAGGTCGACGCTGAGCATGTCCTCGTCCAGCTGGTCGCCGCGCAGGCCGACCGGGAGCGCCACGGCGAGGTCGTCGAGCCGATCGTCGACGCCCGCGCGCAGGGCCGTGCCGAGCTGCTGGTGGACGACCACCCCGACGAGGGCGAGCAGGACGGCGAGCGACGCGGCCGACAGCGCGGCGAGCCGCACGCTGATCGGCAGGCGGGACACCGCCGTCAGGCCGCCGAGTCCGGGCAGGCCAGCCGGTAGCCGGCACCGCGCACGGTCTGCACGAGGTCCAGGGAGAACCGCCGGTCGATCTTGTCCCGCAGGTACTTCACGTAGACGTCCACGACGTTGGACAGCCCGTCGTAGTCCTGCCCCCAGACCTGTTCCAGGATCTGGCTGCGCGACAGGACGTGCCCCGGGTGGCGCAGCAGGAACTCCAGGAGGGCGTACTCGCGCCGGGAGAGCTCCACCTCCTCGCCGCGGCACTCCACGGTGTGGGCCGCGGGGTCGAGCGTGATCGGGCCGCAGCGCAGCAGCGCCGGCCGCGGGGGCGCCCCGCGGCGCTGCAGGGCGCGCAGCCGGCCGAGCAGCTCGGTGAACGCGAAGGGCTTGACCAGGTAGTCGTCGGCTCCGGAGTCCAGGCCGTACACCCGGTCGGGCACGGCGTCGCGCGCGGTCAGCATCAGCACCGGCGTCCACACCAGCCGGTCCCGCAGCGTCCGGCACACCGCGAAGCCGTCCATGCCGGGCAGCATCACGTCGAGCACGACGGCGTCGTAGAGGACCGACGTCGCCCAGGCCAGCCCCGCCGAGCCGTCGGCCACCGCGTCCACCGCGTGCCCCGCCTCCGTCAGACCACGAACGAGGACGTCGCGCATCTTGGTCGAGTCCTCGACGACCAGAACCCGCATGCCCCGAGGGTGGCACCTGGGGATGAAGGAGTCATGAGAACCGCGCCCGGCTCATCGTCCCCTCATCTGGAGGGGGCAGGGTCGTACCCGGAGGAGCTCGGGGTCCGCGGCGTCGCCGGGGCCTGGTCGGGGGTCATCGTCGACGCCGGGCCCGCACAGGGTTGGTCACGTGGAGTGACCGCCTGCTGACGCTGCTCCGGGGGACACGCAGGTGGACCCCTCCCCGGGTCCGGCGATCGGGTGACGGTGACGTGGCGCTGCCTGTCGATCACCGTCAGCATGGGCTGACCTCACCCCGGGGGACGTGGAAAGGGAGGCGCTGCCGTGCCCTACTCGCTGGTCAGTGCCGCCACTCTCGGCTTCGACCTGGTCCGGCTGCCCGCCGGCCGCGCCGTCGCCGACGCCCTGCTGGCCGGGCTCGCGGCCGACGCCGCCACGCTCGAGCAGCTGGCCACCGTCCACCCCGCCGCCGGCCGCGACCGCGAGCAGCGGGCGGCCCTCGCCGTCCGGTCACGCAAGGCTCGCGAGCTCGCCGTCTCGGTGCCGCACGTGCGCACCGCCGCGGCCGACCTGCCCGGCGCCGACCGCACCGCGGCCCTCGTCGCCCAGCTCGAGCGCAGCACCATCGGGGACGCCGTCGCCCTGGAGCGGGTGCTGCGCGAGGACGTCCTCGGTCCCGAGCACCCCGCCCGGAGCCTGGTCGGCGAGGAGGTGCTGGCCGCGGCCGCCGACGTCCTCGCCGACGCCGCCGTCGGCTCGTGGGCCGCCGCGGTGCTGCCGCCGCTGGTCCGGCGACAGCTGACCGGCCCGTTCGCCGTCGCCACCGCGGCCGGCATGGTGCCGGCGCCGGAGCTGGACCTCGGCCCCGCCACCGCGGAGCTCACCGACGTGCTGGCCGGGATCCGGTCGCTCGACGCCGCCGGCCGGGCCCGCTGGCAGGCCGCCGTCGACGCCGCCCGCGCCGAGCGCCGGCCGTGGGCCACCGCCATGCACGAGGCCTCGTGGGCCGCGCACGTCTCCGGCCGCACCCGCACGCTCGCCACCGCTCAGCTGCTCGCCGTCCAGGCCTTCCTCGACGGCGGCTTCGACCCGGGCACCGCCGCCGCGGGTGCGTGGAACGCCGTGGCCGGCTGCGTGCAGGGCATCGTCATGGGTGACCTGCTCGGCGCCGACGCGCTCGCCGTGCTCTGCGCTCCGCGATGACGCTGCGGTCCTCCGGACCGCACCGCGGCCAGGTGCCGTACCCCTGATGCGCTGAGCCGCTGCCTGCCGTCCCCGGCTCCCGCGCCCGGTCCGGTTCGTCCGCCCGTGCCTCAGTCCTCGTCGTCCGCGGGGTGGCGGGCGCCGGCGGGCAGTTGCGTCCCCGGCGGGACGACGGCCTCCCGGCCGACCAGGGTGATCTCGCCGTCCCCGCCGACCGAGGCCTTCTCGCCGATCTCGACCCGGTCGTCGAGGACGGCGCGGGTCACGGTCGCGCCGGCGCGCACGCGGGCACCGGGCAGCAGCACCGAGTCCACGACGGTCGCGCCGGCCTCCACGACGACGCCGGGGGAGAGGACCGAGCCGCTCACCAGGCCGGCGACCCGGGTGCCGCCGGACAGCAGGCTGCCCGCCACCTCCGCACCGCGCAGGACCCGCGCGGCGCTGTGCCGGCCGCCGCGGGTGTGCACCGGCCAGCGCGGGTCGTCGAGGTCCAGCGGCGGCTCGGGGGAGAGGAAGTCCTGGTGCGCCGCCCAGTACGCCGGGATGGTGCCCACGTCGCGCCAGTAGGAGCCCAGCGGGTGCGCGCGGGCCCGCCCGTCGCGGGTCTGGGCGGGCAGCAGGTGGGTGCCGAGGTCCTCGAGCCCGTCCTCCCCGACCTCCGTGCTCAGCGCCTCCAGCCGGTCCAGCGTCGGGCCGGGGGAGAAGACGAACACCTCGTTGGTCGCGGTCGTGGTGCGCGGCTCGTCGGGCTTGTAGGCGTAGTCCCGGATCCGGTCGTCGTCGCCCATCTCGACGATGCCGTAGCGCGGGGCGTCGTCCTCGGCGACCTCGGTGGTCACCATCGTCACCTCGGCGCCGGACTGCAGGTGCCCGTCGACGACCTCGCGGTAGTCGAGCTTGTAGACGGCGTCGGCGCTGACGACGACGAGCGCGTCGGCGGCGAACTCGCGGACCAGCGGCGCGTAGCGCCACAGCGAGTCGGCCGTGCCCGACACCCAGCCGCCCCGCTCGGTGCCCCGGTAGGGCGGCAGGGTGAGCAGGCCGCCGGTCGTGCGGTCGAGGTCCCACGGCCGGCCGTTGGCCAGGTGGCGGGCCAGCGACGTCGGGTGGAACTGCACCGACACCCACACGTCGGACAGGTGCGAGTGCTGGCAGTTGGTCAGCGGGAAGTCGATGAGCCGGTACACCCCGGCGAAGGGGACGGCGGGCTTGGCGCGCTGGTCGGTCAGCAGCTCCAGGCGGCCGCCGGCGCCACCGGCGAGGACGAGGACGAGGACACGGGGGAGCGCCATGCGACCCCGCCTACCCCGGCGACCGCGCGCCACCCGCGTCCAGGGATCTCTGCCGCTCTCTAGTTCAGTCGCTAGACGACCGCAGACAGCGCTCGACCGCTCGGGCAGTGCTGACCCCGCGGTCGCCGGGTGACCTGTCGACAAATGGTGCGAAATGGTCGGCAACCGCATTTCCGCAGGTCGCGAAAAATGCGCCGCCAATTCGGCGGATCGGCTCAAGGAGTGTCGGCGGGAGGCCGACAACCCGGGGGACAGGCACCGTCTTCGGACGTACCGCACCGGAGCGGTGCGCCCCCGCGCCCCGCGCGCGGCCTCCGGGCGACTGCCGACGCCAGACAGCACTGCACACCCCCCGCTGGGCCGACCAGGGGGAGACGGAGGACGCATGGACCCGATCCGGGTGATGGTCGTCGACGACTCGGTGGTCGTCCGCAAGATCGTGACCGACGTCCTGTCCGCGGACCCGGCGATCGAGGTGGTCGGCACCGCGGTCAACGGCCGGATCGCCGTCGGCAAACTCGAGCAGCTGAAGCCCGATCTCGTCACCATGGACATCGAGATGCCGGAGATGAACGGCATCGAGGCGGTCCGGGCCATCCGCGCCGGTGCCGGGGCCGGTGGGGCGGGGCGAGGGCACAGCCGGGTGCCGATCATCATGTTCAGCACGCTGACCGAGCGGGGCGCGGCGGCGACCCTCGACGCGCTGTCGGCGGGCGCCAACGAGTACGTCACCAAGCCCGCCAACGTCGGCAGCGTCGCGCAGTCGATGGAGAGCGTGCGCGAGCAGCTCATCCCCAAGATCAAGGCGCTCACCGGCCGCCCCGCCACCCCGGGCCCGTCCCGCCCCGCGCCGCCGCCGGTCCGGATCGCCCCGCCGGCCCCGCGCCAGGGCGCGGTCAAGGCGCCCGCCGTCCTCGTGATCGGCTCCTCCACCGGTGGGCCCGAGGCGCTGGCCAAGCTGCTCCCCGCGCTGCCGGCCACGCTCCCGGTGCCGGTGCTGCTCGTCCAGCACATGCCACCGGTCTTCACCCGGCAGTTCGCCCAGCGGCTGGACCGGCTGAGCGCCCTGCGCGTCGTCGAGGCCGTCGACGGCACCCCGCTGGTGCCCGGCACCGTCCACCTGGCGCCCGGCGACCACCACCTGACCATCCGCAGCACCGGCCGCGGGCAGTACACCGTGCTCACCCAGGGCCCGCCGGAGAACTTCTGCCGCCCGGCCGTCGACCCGCTGTTCCGCTCCGCGGTCGACACCTACGACGGCGCCGTCCTCGGCGTGGTGCTCACCGGCATGGGCTCCGACGGCCGGCTCGGAGCCGGTCGCATCCGGGAGGCCGGCGGCTCGGTCGTCGTCCAGGACCAGGCCACCTCGGTGGTCTGGGGGATGCCCGGCGCCGTGGCCTCGGCCGGCTTCGCCGACGAGGTGCTGCCACTGGACGGGATCGCCGAGGCGATCCACCGGCGGCTGGCCCCGCCGCGTGCCACCGCCCCTGTCCCGGCGACCGCCGGAGGACGGCGATGACCCTCACCGCCACCAGCTTCGACTGGGTCCGTCAGCTCGTGCACCGGGAGAGCGCCATCGTGCTCGCCCCGGGCAAGGAGTACCTGGTGGAGGCCCGGCTGCTGCCGATCGCCCGCCAGATGGGCCTGCCCGACGTCGGCCAGTTCGTCGACTCGGTCCGCACCCGCCCCAGCCCGGAGTCGACCCGGAGGATCGTCGAGGCGCTCACCACCAACGAGACCTCGTGGTTCCGGGACGGCGACCCGTTCACCGCGCTCACCTCGACGGTGCTGCCCGCGCTGCAGGCCGCCCGCGGCCCGGCGGAGCGGCTGCAGATCTGGTCGGCGGCCTGCTCCAGCGGGCAGGAGGCCTACACGATCGCGATGCTGCTCGAGGACGCGATGCCGAACGCGGGCACGCGGGTCTCGATCACCGCGACCGACATCTCCCGCGAGATGGTCGAGCGCACCCGCGCCGGCCGGTTCAGCCAGCTCGAGGTCAACCGCGGGCTGCCCGCCCCGATGCTGGTGCGGCACTTCACCCGCGCCGGCAGCGAGTGGGAGGTCGCCGCCGGCCTGCGCCGGATGGTGACGGCCTCCGAGTGCAACCTGGCCGCGCCCCTCCCGCGGATGGGCCCGTTCGACGTGGTCTACCTCCGCAACGTCCTCATCTACTTCGACCTGCCGACCAAGCAGGCGATCCTCCGCCGGGTGCGCGACCTCATGCGCCCCGACGGGTGGCTCTTCCTCGGCGCCGCCGAGACCACCCTCGGCGTCGACGACTCCTGGGAGCGGGTCGTCATCGGCCGCAGCTCCGCCTACCGCCCGCTGAAGGGGGCCTGACCATGCGTGCTCTGGTGATCGACGACTCACGCGCCATGCGGCGCATCGTGAGCGGGACCCTCGAGGGCTTCGGCTACGAGACCCGCCAGGCCGGCCACGGCCAGGAGGCGCTCGACGTCCTGCACGAGGGCTGGGTGCCCGACCTGTGCACCATCGACTGGAACATGCCGGTGATGGACGGGCTGCAGTTCGTCTCCGCCGTGCGCACCAACCCGGCCTGGCGGGCGGTGACGCTGATGATGGTCACCTCCGAGGGCGAGCAGTCCCAGATCGTCCGCGCGCTGGCCGCCGGCGCCCACGAGTACGTCCTCAAGCCGTTCACCGCCGACGCGATCCGCGACAAGCTCGCGCTGCTCGGCCTGCTCCCGCAGGAGGTCGTGCTGTGAGCGCGCCGGTCATCACCGACCTGCTCGACGAGGCGACGGTCCAGGAGATCGCCGACCAGGCGTGGGCCGCGCTCGTGGGCGAGGACGAGGTCCTCGTGCCGCTGCCGGGCGACCTGGGCCCGGACGTCCTCAGCTCCTGGGTGGGCATCGCCGGCCCCTGGACCGGCACCGTCGTCCTGACCTGCGGCCGGGACACCGCCGAGCAGCTGACCCGGGCGCTGCTGCGCGAGCACGCCCCGGCCGAGCTGGAGGCCGAGGACGTCGACGACGCCCTCGGCGAGCTGGCCAACGTGGTCGGCGGCAACGTCAAGGCCATCCTCCCGGGCCCCTCGGTCCTCGGCCTGCCCGAGGTCGGCACCGCGCCGGAGCTCACCTCGCCGGCCGACACCTGCCGCGTCGACGCCCAGTGGCGCGGCCGTCCCCTGTCCATCTCCGTCCAGGGCACCCCCGCCCCGGACGCCGACGAAGACCCCACGCACGAGAACGGAGTGTCCCTGTGAAGATCCTGATCGCCGACGACAGCCGCGTCATGCGGCAGATCGTCATCCGGACGCTGCGGCAGGCCGGTTACGACGACCACGACATCGTCGAGGCCGAGGACGGCCGCGACGCCCTCGACAAGGTCAGGGCCGAGAACCCGGACCTAGTCCTGTCCGACTGGAACATGCCGAACATGACGGGGATCGAGTGCCTGCAGGCGCTGCGCTCCTCCGGGTCCGGCGTGCCCTTCGGCTTCGTCACCTCGGAGGGGTCGGCGGAGATGCGGGAGAAGGCCGCCGACGCCGGCGCCCTGTTCCTCATCGCCAAGCCGTTCAACGAGGACACCTTCAAGGACGCCCTGGACGGGGTGATCGTGTGACCGCCACCCTCGTCCTGCCCGCGGCCAAGGACGTCCGCGACATGCTCGTGGGCCTGCTCGGCAAGCCGGTCGCGGTGAGCCCGGGTGCCCCGGTGACCCCGGGGGAGGAACGCCCGGTCTCCGTCGCCGTCTACGTCGACCCGCAGCTGGCGGTCAACGCGCTGTGCGTCATGGACCTGCCGCTGTCGGCCTGGACCGGTGGCGCGCTGGCCATGCTGCCCCCCGGCGGCGTCCAGGACGCCGTCGAGGAGGACGGCGAGCTCACCACGATGCTCACCGAGGCGCTGCACGAGGTCGTCAACGTGCTGTCGGCGCTGTTCAACGTGCCCGGTGCGCCGCACTCGAAGCTGTACAAGCTCTACGCCCCGGGTGACGAGCTGCCCGCGGACCTGGCCGAGATGGCTGCCGGGTTCAACCGGATCGACCTGGCCGTCGACGTGCCCGGCTACGGCAAGGGCGCGCTGTCGCTGGTCATCAACACCCTCCAGGCGGTCTGAGACCCCCCGCCCGCCCTGCCCTCACGGGCAGCGGCGGGCGGCCTGGGCTGCCCCGGGACGGCGCCGGGACGCGAGTCCCCGCCGTCCCGGGCGCATCCGTGCACGACGGCCCCGGGAGCACCGCTCCCGGGGCCGTCGTGTTGCACGTGGAACGCCTCAGTTGAAGGCGGGCTCGCGAGCGCCGTCGGTGGTGGGCATGCACGCCCACACGTGCTTGCGCCCGTCGTCGACGTACCAGCCGTGCGCGACGGACAGCCGCGCCACCAGGTGCAGGCCCAGCCCGCCCTGTGCGGGGTCGCGGTCGACGGCCGGGGTCGGCATCGTCTCCGGGTCGTGGTCGCTCACGTCGAGCAACCAGCCACCGCTGCCGGCGACGACCGTCGCGACGACCGGCGAGATGCCGTGCCGCAGCGCGTTGGACGCCAGCTCGTCGAACGCCAGCACCAGCTGCTCGGCCGCGTGGTCCTGGTCGTCCCGGGGGATGCCGACGTCGTCGAGGCGGGCGCGCAGGCCCGCCCGGGCGGAGGGCAGCTCGGCCACCGTCTGCAGGTCCCACCGCCACAGTTCGCCCCGGCCGTCGGGGAGCGGGCGCACCGGCCACGCGAGTCGACCCACTGCCCTCTCCTCTGTCGTCTGCTCCGACGACACAGGGGTTGCCCACCAGCCCCGGGGCTCAACCGTGCCGATGGCGTTCCGACCCTCCGGGGTGAGAGGGTTCACGGCGCGGGCGGCGTGTCCCCGGCCGGCTGCAGGCGCAGGGCGACGAGCGCGACGTCGTCCTGCGGGACGCCGGCCAGCATGCGGGCCAGCAACTCGTCGCACAGCCGGTCCAGCGGCAGCCCCACCAGCTCGGCCAGGTGCCGCCGCAGCTCCGCCACACCGGCGTCGACGCCGCGGTCGCGCCGCTCGACCAGTCCGTCGGTGTAGAGCAGCACCGTCGCGCCGGGCCGCAGCGGCGCGACGAACTCGCGGCGGGCGGCGGTGGGGTCGACGCCGAGGAGCAGGTCGCCGTACCCGCGGGACAGCACGCTCACCGCGCCGTCGGTGTCCACGACGAGCGGCGGCGGGTGCCCCGCGCTGGCCCACCGCAGCCGCGTGCCGTCGGCCTCGACGCGGGCGATCGCCGCGGTGGCGAGGGTGCCCGGGTACAGGTGCGCGATGGCGTCGTCCAGCCCGCGCAGCACCTCGGCCGGACCCGCGCCGCTGTAGTGCGCGATGCCGCGCAGCAGCCCGCGCAGCTGGCCCATCTCCGCGGCGGCAGCCGTGTCGTGGCCGGCGACGTCGCCGATCACCAGCACCGGGTCGCCGCGGCGCTGCAGGAACGCGTCGTACCAGTCGCCGCCGACCTGCGCGGCCTCCGCCGCCGGCACGTAGCGCACCTCCAGCCGGGCGCCGTCGACGTTGAGCGGCTGGGTGAGCAGGCTGCGCTGCAGCACCTCGGCGAGCTGGGCCTGGCGGCTCTGGCGGTGCACCCGGTCCACGGCGCGGCCGGCGCGGTCGGCCACCTCCCGCGCGGCGGCGAGGTCGTCGTCGTCCAGGGACCGCCCCGCGTCCAGGTAGAGGGTGAGCACGCCGACGGGCCGGTCCCCGGCGGGGAGGGGGAGGACGACGGCCGACTCCGGGCGCAGCGCCGCCAGGAGGTCCCGCGCCGGGCCGGGGTCCATGAGGCCGAGCACGGCCGTCGCCGTCTCCCGCGCCTCCGTGCCCGCCCGCAGCGCCCGCCCGACCGGGGAGCTCTCCGGGAGGGTCTCCATGCGCACCGCGGCGTAGCGGGCGATCACGTCGCGGCGGTCGGGGTCGGCGTGCCAGGAGGCGACGTCGTGCGCCCGGCCGTCGCGGTCGATGACGGTGACGATGCACCCGTCGGCCAGGCCGGGCACCACCAGCCGGGCGAGGTCCCCGAGCGCCGACTCGACGTCGCGGGCCCCGGACAGCTCGGCGCTGACGGCGGCCAGCAGCGTCAGGCGGGCACCGGCCCGCTCCGCCTCCTCCTGCGCGTGCCGGCGGGCGGTGATGTCGACGAACGCGAACGCCGGCCCGGCCGCGGTGGGCCAGGCGTGCAGCTCCGTCCAGCCGGCCCCGGCCCGCGACGGGGGCAGCTCCACCGCGAGCGGCCGGCCGGTGGCGACCGCGTCGGTGCAGGCGGTCGCGACGGCGGCGGCGACCTCGGGCGGGAGGACGTCGTCCAGCCGACGGCCGACGAGCTCGAGCGCGGGGCGCCCCATCAGCTGCTCGGCCGCCCGGTTGGCGTAGCGGACCCGCTGCGACCCGTCCAGGCAGCACAGCGCCGCGGGCGCACTCGCGAGCACGGCGGTGGCCAGCACCGCGTCGGACGGCGTCCGGACGGGGGTCAGGGGGACGACGGTCGGTGCCGCCACGGCAGGGCACCGGTCGTCCACGCCGCCCACCCCCTCCTCCGCCGCGCGCTCCGGGCGACACTGCCCGGCGCCTCCCCCGCACCGTCCCGCCGGAGCGGGCTCCCGGATGGTGGCAGCGCGCGGACCGACTGCCAAGCGCCCCGGGCGCGGCGGGTCGCCCCCCGACCGGGCGATGCCGCGCCCGCCGTGCCGGGGGACGCGGCGGCATGCGGCAGAGTGATTCCCATGGACCCGGAGGCGGCGCACGACCACGGCCTGCTCGTCCAGGCCGTGGAGGGCATGGAGCGCCCGCTGATCGTCCTGGGTGAGGACTGGCGGTTCCGCTACATCAACCCCGCCGGCGCGCGGGCGCTCGACCGCACCGTCGAGGAGCTGGTCGGCCGGGACGTCTGGGCCGAGTTCCCCGAGGCCCTGGGTGGCCCCTTCGAGGAGCTGTACCGGCGGGTCGCCGCGACCGGGGGGTCCGACGGCGTCGAGGCGTGGTTCGGGCCGCTGGCCCGGTGGTTCCGCGCCGACGCCTTCCGCACCGACGCCGGCCTCGTCGTCACCTACGACGACGTGACCGAGCGGCGGCGCACCGAGGAGGAGCGCGCCCGGGCCGCCGAGGAGGCCGAGCTGGCCGGCCGGCACCTCATGCTGCTCGGCGACATCAACCTGGCCATGACCTCCACCGTCGACGTCGACGAGGCCGTCGACCGGTTCGCGCACCTGGTCGTGCCGCTGCTGGCCGACTGGTGCCTGGTCAGCGTCGTGGACCCCGACGGCACCCGCCGGGACGTCGGCCGCGCGCACAGCGACCCGACGCAGCTCGAGGCCATGCACCGCTACGCCGACGCGCGGGTGCTGACCAACGCGCCCACCGCACCGGTGCCCGTGTCGCTGCGCAGCGGTCGTCCGGTGGTCATCGCGTCGCTCACGGACGCCGACGTCGCGGCCATGGTGAGCTCCCCCGCCGCCCGCGAGGCCCTCGCGCCACTGCGCCCCGCCGCGGTCGCCGCCTTCCCGCTCATCGCCCGCGGTGAGATCTTCGGCGCCTTCACCCTGGTCAACGGCCCCGAGCGCGGGGCGCACACGCCCGCCGAGCTGCGGACGGCGGAGATCGCCTCCCGCCGCGCAGCGCTGGCCCTCGACAACGCCCGGCTGGCCGTGGTCAACCAGCAGGTCGCCGAGCGGCTCCAGGTCAGCCTGCTCTCCCCGCCGGTGCAGCCGGACCGCATGGAGCTCGCCGTCCGCTACCGGGCCGCCACCCGCGGGGTGTCCATCGGCGGTGACTGGTACGACTCGTTCCTGCAGCCCGACGGCGACACGGTCGTCGTCATCGGCGACGTCATGGGTCACGACATCGAGGCGGCGGCGGCGATGGGCCAGGTCAAGACCCTGGTGCGGGCGATCGCCTTCGACCGGCTGGAGGAGCCGGCCGGCGTCCTGCGGCGGGTCGACCACGCGCTGGTCGGCCTCGCGGTGCCCGCGATGGCCACCGCGCTGGTCTGCCGGGTCGAGCAGACCCCGGAGGAGCGGGCGGCGGGCGTGCGCCGGCTGCGCTGGTCCACGGCCGGGCACCCGGAGCCGATGCTGCGCCTCCCCGACGGCCGCGTCACCGACCTCACCGCCCCGGTGGGCCCGCCGCTGGGGATCGGCTGGCGCGGGCCCCGCGCCGACGGCCAGGTGCTCCTGCCCGACGGCGCGACGCTGCTGCTGTTCACCGACGGGCTCTTCGAGCGGCGCGGCGTCCCCCTCGACGAGGGCCGCGACCGGCTGCGCCGGCTGCTGGCCACCGCCGCGGAGGAGACCCTCGACGAGCTCGCCGACCGGCTGCTGGCCGAGATGGTGGGGGAGGGTGCCGAGGACGACGTCGCGCTGCTGGCGGTCCGCGTGCACGCCCATGACGACGAGCGCTCGCCCGTCCCGGTCCGGGCCCCGGCGCGGTCGGCCGCCCGCCGGCGCTGACTCAGCTGCGGGCGGCGGCCACCCGGGTGGCCTCGGCGATCGCGGCCACGCCCTGCGGGGCCCACACGATCGAGTAGTGGTTGGTGTCGGGCACCTCGCGGGCGGTGATGCCGCTGGGCTCCAGGCCGAGCAGGGCCAGCCGGCGCTCGTCGTACAGCCCGGGGGACTGGTCGAGCAGCCCGCGCGACGCCCACAGCAGGGTGGCCGGCACCGGCAGCTCGGCGGTCGCCTCGAGGACACGCTCGTTGAGCAGCACGTCGCCGCCGTCCACGCGCACCGCCTCGGGCACGCAGGTGCTGCGCAGCGCCGGCGGGTCGCCGGCCACGTCGCGGGCCAGGTAGGCGGCGACCGCGGGGTGGTCGACCCACGGGCCGACCGCCGGGTGGCCGGCCCAGAAGTCCCGCACGGCGGCCTGGTCGGGGAAGGTCGTGGTCAGCCGGGCCAGCGACGGGCCGAGGACGGCGGTGAGCATCGCGTCCACGTCGGCACCGGGCGGCTGCGGGAAGGCCAGACCGCCGTCGACCAGCACCAGCCCGTGCACCCGGTCCCGCGCCGTCCCCGCGGCGGCGAGGGCGGCGACGAACGCCCCCATCGAGTGCCCGACCAGGACCGCGGCCTCCGCGCCGCCCTCGGCGTCGCCGCCGAGGCGGTCCAGCAGCGTGGCGACGTCCGCGGCGTGCGCCTCGATGCCGTACGGGCCGGGCACGCCGGCCGAGCGGCCCCGGCCGCGCAGGTCGGGGGCGACCACCTCGAACTCCCCGGCCAGCGCGGGCGCCACCGCGGCCCAGGCCATCGCGTTGGCGGTGATGCCGTGCACGAGGACGGCGATCGGGGCGCCCGGCGCGTCCGCCGGCCAGCGGAGGACGGCGAGCTCCCCGCCGTCGACCGGGACGCTGATCTCCTGGGGTGCGCGCGGAGCGGGGGTCACGGCGTCCACCCTGCCCGGATCGCCCGGCGGGCGCAGCCTCAGGAGACCTCGATGGCGAAGGCGACCAGGAAGCCGAGGCTGGTGATGACGCCGGTCCAGGTGCGGGTCCGCTCGAACGCCTCGGGGATCATCGTGTCGGCGATCATCGTCAGGATCGCCCCGGCCGCCACGGCGGTGATCACCGCGACCACCTCCGGCGGAGCCCCGCCCAGCGCGGTGTAGCCGACCAGCGCGGCCAGCCCGCTGGCCACCGCGATCGCGCCCCACACCCCGAACACGTAGCGCGCCGACCGACCGCCGGCCTTCATGCCCGCGGCGGAGGAGAGCCCCTCGGGCACGTTGGAGATGACCACCGCCGCCAGCACCGAGGCGCTCACCGAGCCGCCGCCGATTAGCCCGAGCCCCAGGACGACGGACTCCGGGACCCCGTCGAGCAGCGCGCCCACGGCGATCGCCGCGCCGCTGCCGGACTGCTCGCCCTCCGACGGCTGCTGACCCCCCGACCGCTTGCGGTGCCGGGCGCCGCGGCGGGCCAGCGCCGCGTTGGCCGCCAGGTAGGCGACCGCGCCGCCCACGAACCCGAGCGCCGTCGCGGGCAGCCCGCCGGTGGCGGCGGCCTCGGCCATCAGGTCGAAGGCGACCGCGGAGATCAGCACCCCCGACCCGAAGGCCATCACCGACGCGATGACGGTCTGCGGCACCCGCACGAACCAGGCGACCAGCGCGCCCGCCACCAGCGCCCCGCCGCCGAGCAGCCCCCACAGTCCGGCCTCCAGCCACGTCGGCACCCGGAGCCCTCCCGTCGTCGTGACGCCGGATCGGGCGCCGGGGCGGCCGTGCCCGGACGGGGCGGGATCGAACCCCCCGCCGCTCGCCGGCCTCGGGTCAGCGGTTCGTGCACAGACCGTCGTCGGGCGGGCTCCGAGGCGACGTTCTGTGCACAGAGCGTCGCCTCACGGCTCCAGGGCGCGCGCCCTCTCAGTCGGCGTGGGACAGCAGGTAGCGGCCGAAGTGGGGGACGGTGAACGCGATCTGGCCGCGCTCCGCCGAGTAGACCAGCCCCTTCTTGATCAGCGAGTCGCGCGCGGGGGAGAGCGACGCCGGCTTGCGGCCCAGCGACACCGCGACCTCCGACGTCGCCACCGCGGCCCCGTTCGGCCCGCCCAGCTCGGCCATCGCGTGCATGTACTCGCGCTCGGCGGGGGTGGCCCGGTCGTAGCGGGAGCCGAAGAACCCGACCGCCAGCTCGGCCTCGGCGACCGGGGCGGCCATGGCGACGTCCGCCGCGGTGATGGGGGAGGAGGCGGCGACGTCCCAGGTGACCTTGCCGTAGGCCTGCACGAAGTAGGGATAGCCGTCGGCGGCGGCGTAGAGGGCGTCGAGGGCCCCGGGCTCGAAGGTGACGTCCTCCCGCTCGGCCGGGGCGAGCAGCGCGCGGTCCGCGGCGGGGCGGTCCAGGCGGTCGATGCGCAGGTAGCGGAACAGTCGCTCGGAGTAGCTCTTGGACGCCGAGAGCACCGCCGGCAGGTGCGGCAGCCCGGCACCGACGACGATCAGCGGCGCGCCCTGCTGGGACAGCTCGTGGCAGGCGGCGCAGATCGCGGAGACGTCGTCGGACTGCACGTCCTGCATCTCGTCGATGAACAGGGCGACGCCCTTGCCGACGTCGGCGGCGAGCCCGGCGGCGTCGCTGAGCAGCTCGACGAGGTCGATCTCCATGTCCCCGGAGTCGGCCCGCCCCGAGGTCGCCGCGACGTCGATGCCCGGCTGCCAGCGGTCGCGCACCTTCGCGTCCGACGACTGCCGCAGCGCGAAGGCCTTGAGCACCCCCAGGACGGCGTCCATCGACTCCTGGTCGGGGTGCCGCAGCTCGCGCAGCGCCATGTGCAGCGCGGAGGAGACCGGGCGGCGCAGCGACTGGTCCGGCCGCGCCTCGATCTTGCCGGTGCCCCATCCCCGGTTGATCGCCGCCGACCGCAGTTGGTTGAGCAGCACCGTCTTGCCGACGCCGCGCAGCCCGGTGAGGACGAGTGACCGCTCCGGGCGGCCGTGCGCGATCCGCTCGAGGACGACGTCGAACGCCGACAGCTCGGCGTCGCGTCCGGCCAGCTCGGGCGGCCGCTGGCCGGCGCCGGGGGCGTACGGGTTCCGCACGGGGTCCATGTCGACCACCGTATGGGCACGTCTAGCCCGAGCAGTAGAGACGGGTAGAGGTCGCTACGGCGTGTCGTCGCCGCGGCTGGGGTCCTCCGTCGCCAGGGCCTGCACCCGCGCGGCGCGTTGCTCGGCCCGCTCGGCGGCGGCCAGGTGCTCCGCGCGGGTCGTGCCGGTCTCGCCGTCCCCCAGTTCGGCCAGGCGCCGGTGCACCGCGGCCATCTCCAGCAGCTTGGATGCGGCGTTGTAGATGGCTCCCTCGACCGCCTCCCGCTGGGCGGCGAGCAGCGTCTGTGCCGACCAGGTGTGGCCGACGTGGCACGTGTAACTCGCCGTCGAGCCCGGCACCGACTCGAACATCCCGCCCTGGCACTCGGGGCAGCCGATGGCGGCGGGGGCGCCGAGGTCGGTGTCCGCAGTGGGGCCGCCCATGGTCGGCTTCCTCTCTGCTGTGGGGGCGGCGACGCCGGGGAGCGCCGGCCCGCGTACCAGTCCGGTCACGGCCGCGGCCAGCTCCGCGGTGCGCAGCGTCCGGGCGTGACGCACGGCGCCCAGCACCGCGCGGGGCATCGCCGACACGCGCGCCTCGGCCGGGTCCTGTACCAGCACCACGCCGTCCTGGGCCGCCACGGCGGCGGCCCCGGCCGCGCCGTCGTCCAGGGCCCCGGAGAGCACGACGGCGATCACGCCGGGCCCACAGGACCGGGCGGCGCTGCGGAAGAGCGTGTCGACGGCCGGGCGCTGCCGGTTCTCGCGCGGCCCCCGGCTGAGCCGGACGTGCGAGCCCCGGAGGAGGAGGTGGTGGTCGGGCGGGGCCACCAGGATGGTCCCCGGCCGCAGCCGCTGCCCGTCCTCCGGGTGCGCGGCGGGCAGCGGGCCGCAGCGGGACAGCAGCCGCGGCAGGTGGCTGTCGGCCGTGGGCGGCACGTGCACCACCACGAGGACGGCGGTCGGCAGGTCCGCGGGCAACCCGGCGACGAACTCCTGCAGCGGAGTCAGCCCCCCGGCGGAGGCCCCGACCACCACGACGTGGTCCATCGCTGCCCGCCTCTCCGCTCCCCGTGCCCGGGGGAGGTGTTCCCCGCGTGCGCCGGATCGATGCCTCCGAGGCTCAGAGGAAGGGGCGCGGGCGACCGGAGCGCCACTCCTCGATCTCGGCCACCTGGCGCGCCATCCGGGTGCGGAGGGCGGGCAGCGCGGGGGCGGCCGTGACGTCCAGCCGCAGCGCGGACCCGTCGCGCAGGTCCAGCTCGACGGCGCGGTTGCCCGCGCGGCCGGACACGCGGGCCACGCCGACCCCGGTGATCTCGTCGCGGTGCAGCGTGCGGGTCCGCCAGGTGTTGCGCACGACCAGCCGCCCGTCGGCGGTGCCGAGCACGCGCAGGGTGGCCTGGCGCCAGGACGTCCCCACCGCGGCGGCGCAGAACAACACCACGAGGGGCAGCGGTGGGCGGATCACGAGGACCACGACGGCGACGAAGACGACCGGGAAGCCCAGCAGGTAGAGACGGGCCCAGGCCGGCGGGCGCAGGGACAGCCGGGCGTCAGCCGTGGTCACGGGCGGAGTCTGCGGGTGTCGACCGCCTTCTGTCACCCTCTAGCTCCACGACTAGACGGGCGTAGAACCTCCGACACGGCCTGATCCGTGATCTTCGGCGGCTAGCGTGGCCGCCGTGCTGAGGTTCCTGGTCAAGGTCGTCCTCATGGCCGGCGTCTTCTATCTCGCGGTGTACGCCTACGACAACATCCTCGGTCTCACCGGGGTCGAGGTGGTGCCCAACCCGCAGGGGGCGTTGGGCGAGCCGGGTACCTGGCTGTGGATCGCGCTCGTCTTCGCGGTGGTCAACGCCATCGTCGGATCGGTCCTCCGGCTGCTGTCGCTGCCGTTCATCCTGCTCACCCTCGGCCTGTTCCTGCTCGTGGTGAACGCCGCCGTGCTCGGCATCACCGCCGCGCTCAGCGATCGGCTGCAGGTCGATGGGTTCGGTGCGGCCGTGGTGCTCGGACTGATGCTGGCCATCGGCGGCTGGTTCGTCGACCTGGTCGTCGAGAGGCGCTGACCCGGCCCCCTGCGGGGGCCCGCCGCGAGCGTGCGTCGTTGTGACGGCGCGCACTCCGCGGGCTAGCGTCAGCCGACATGGCCAGCACCATCGGCACCGCCCCGGCGACCCCGGGAGCGGGCCCCGCTGACGGCTCACCTCCGGTCGTCGCCACCGACCTGGCCGCCCTGGAGGCGGCCCGCGACGAGAAGCGACGGCTGCTGGAGCGGGCCGCCCGCGAGGCCGTCGACGCCGGCTCCGGCCTGCCCGCGGGCTGCGGTGCGGCCGACGTCCCGGCGCTGCTGCGGCGCTACTACTGGAGCGAGCCGGCCGCGGAGGTGCTCGACCAGGACCCGGCCGACCTCGCCGCGCTGGCGCTGGGTCACCTCCGGCTGGCCGAGGTCCGCCCGCAGGGGTCGGCCACCGTCTCCGTCCGGCGGCTGCCCGGCCGGGAGGGCCCGGCGGCGCGCTCCATCGTCCTGGTCGTCACCGACGACATGCCCTTCCTCGTCGACTCGGTCACCGCCGAGGTGGTCCGCCAGGGCTTCCGGCTCGAGCACGTCGTCCACCCCGTGCTGGTGGTCCGCCGGGACGTGACCGGGGCGATCCTCGCCTTCTGCGACAGTGCCTCCCCGGAGCAGTGCGGGCCCGACGCCCTGGCCGAGTCCTGGATGGCGGTGGTGCTCGACGGCCCGCTGGACGAGGAGGCCGCCGGTGACCTCGTCACCGGGCTGCGGACGGTCCTGGCCGACGTCCGGGCGGTCGACGAGGACACCGGTCGCATGCGGGCCCGCGCGCTGGAGCTGGCCGGGCGGCTGGCGGACCTGCCGCCGGCGCCCGGCGGCGACCCGGCCGACGACCCGGCCGAGGCCGCCGCCCTGCTGCGCTGGCTGACCGACGGCAACTTCGTCCTCCTCGGCGCGCGCGACGTCGAGCTGACCCACCCCCGGGGCCGGACGGCGGTGCGCGCGGTCCCGGGCAGCGGCCTCGGGGTGCTGCGCAGCGACACCGACATGGCCGCGAGCCCCGAGCTCGAGTCCGGCGGCGCGCTGCTGGCCGTCACCAAGGGCGACGCCCGCTCCACCGTGCACCGCCGCGCCTGGCTCGACGTCGTCACGGTCACGCCCCCGGCCGGCGACGGCCCGGTCCGGCAGCACCGCCTCGTGGGCCTGTTCCCCTCCACGGCCGCCGCGCACGACGTCCGCGACGTGCCGCTGGTCCGCCGGCGGGTGGCCGACGTGATCGAGGGCTCGGGCGTGCCGGCCGACAGCCACACCGGCAAGCAGCTGCTCGACGTCCTGGAGACCTATCCCCGCGACGAGCTGTTCCAGGTCGGCGCCGACCAGCTGCTGCCCGCCGCGCTGGCCGTGCTGCAGCTGCAGGAGCGCCGGCAGACGCGGCTGTTCCTGCGCCGCGACCCGGCCGACCGGTTCTGGTCGGCGCTGGTCTACCTGCCCCGCGACCGGTACACGACCGAGGTGCGGCTGGCCGTCCAGCAGCTGCTGCTCGAACGCCTCGGCGGCACCAGCATCGAGTACACCGCGTGGGTCACCGAGTCGGTGCTGGCCCGCCTGCACTTCGTCGTCCGGCCCCCGGTCACCCGCCGCGGCCGCCCGGCGCTGCAGGACGTCGACGTCGCGTCCCTGCAGGCGGCGCTGGCCGCCGTCGTCCGCAGCTGGACCGACGACCTCGCCGACGCCCTCGGCGCCCGCTACGGCGCCGACGCCGAGCGGCGCCTGGCCCGGGTCGCCGACGCCTTCCCCGCCGCCTACCAGGAGGACTTCCCCGCCTCGGTCGCCGTCGAGGACCTCGAGCGGCTCGAGGCCCTGGCCGAGCACGAGATCGGGCTGGTCCTTCGCCGCCCGCCCGCGGGGTCGGCGGCCGAGCCGCGGCTGGCCGTGTACCGGGTGGGGGAGCGGCTGCTGCTGTCCGACGTCCTGCCGATGCTGCAGCACATGGGCGTGGACGTCGTCGACGAGCGCCCGTACGAGATCGACCGGATCGGTGCGCCCCTGGCGTGGATCTACGAGTTCGGGCTGACCGCCCCGGCGGGCGAGCTGCCCTTCCCGGGGTCGCTGCCGGAGCGGTTCACCGAGGCGCTGTCGGCGGTCTGGCGCGGCGACGCCGAGGACGACGGCCTGGGCGCGCTGGTGCTGCTGGCCGGGCTCAACTGGCGCCAGGTCACCGTCGTGCGGGCCTACGTGCAGTGGCTGCGCCAGGCCGGGCTGCCCTTCGGCCAGCGCTACGTGGAGACCACGCTGGCCGCCCACCCCGACGTCGTCGCCCGGCTGGTCGCGCTGTTCGAGGCCCGGTTCTCCCCGGGTCGCGACGCCGGGCGCGCCAGTCGGCAGGAGGAGCTGGTCCGGTCGCTGCGCGAGGCGATCGGCGAGGTCGACTCCCTGGACGCCGACCGCGTGCTCACCGCCCTGCTGGCCGCCGTCACGGCCACCCAGCGGACGACGTACTACGCGATGTCCGGACCCCGGCCCACCCCGCTGGCGCTCAAGCTGCACCCGGCGGACGTGCCCGACGTGCCCCAGCCGCGGCCGGCCCGCGAGGTGTGGGTGAGCTCGCCGCGGGTGATGGGCGTGCACCTGCGCTTCGGGGCGGTGGCGCGTGGCGGGCTGCGCTGGTCCGACCGGCACGAGGACCTCCGCACCGAGGTGCTGGGCCTGGTGAAGGCGCAGATGGTGAAGAACACCGTCATCGTGCCGACCGGTGCGAAGGGCGGGTTCGTCGTCCGCAAGCCGCCGCCGGAGAGCGCCGGCCGGGACGCGTGGCTGGCCGAGGGGCAGGCCTGCTACCGGCTGTTCATCGGCGCGCTGCTGGCCCTGACCGACAACCTGGTGGAGGGCCGCGTCGTCCCGCCCGAGCGGGTGGTGCGCCACGACGGCGACGACACCTACCTGGTGGTCGCCGCCGACAAGGGCACCGCCACGTTCTCCGACCTGGCCAACGCCGTCGCGCTCGAACGCGGGTTCTGGCTCGGTGACGCCTTCGCCTCCGGCGGCTCGGTCGGCTACGACCACAAGGCGATGGGCATCACCGCCCGCGGCGCCTGGGAGTCGGTGACCCGCCACTTCCGCGAGCTCGACCTCGACGTCCAGAGCCAGGACTTCACCGTCGTGGGCATCGGCGACATGTCCGGCGACGTCTTCGGCAACGGGATGCTGCTGTCCGAGCACATCCGCCTGGTGGCCGCCTTCGACCACCGGCACGTCTTCGTCGACCCCACTCCCGACGCCGCGACGTCGTTCGCCGAGCGTCGCCGGCTGTTCGGGCTGCCGCGCTCCTCGTGGGCCGACTACGACCCGTCGCTGATCAGCCCCGGCGGAGGCGTCTGGCCGCGGACGGCGAAGTCGATCCCGGTCAGCGAGCCGATGCGCACCGCACTGGGCCTGCCGGACGGGGAGACGGCGCTGTCGCCCGTGGAGCTGGTCCGCGCGATCCTCCTGGCGCCGGCCGACCTGCTGTTCAACGGCGGCATCGGCACCTACGTCAAGGCCTCGGCCGAGAGTGCCCTCGACGTGGGGGACAAGGCCAACGACGCCGTCCGCGTCGACGGCCGCGACCTGCGCGTGCGGGTGGTGGGGGAGGGCGGCAACCTGGGCCTGACCCAGCGCGGCCGGGTGGAGTACGCCCTGGCCGGCGGGCGGATCAACACCGACGCCATCGACAACTCCGCCGGCGTCGACACCTCCGACCACGAGGTCAACATCAAGATCGCGCTGGACCGCGTGGTGGAGGCCGGCGAGCTGGACGCCGACGGCCGGGCCGAGCTGCTCGGCGAGATGACCGACGAGGTGGCGGTCGCCGTCCTCACCGACAACCACGCGCAGAACGCGACGCTCGCCGCCGAGACCGCCTCCGCGCGCAGCCTGCTCGACGCCCACCAGCGCTACCTGCGGGCGCTGGAGCGCTCCGGGCGGCTGGTGCGCAGCGTCGAGGCCCTTCCCGACGACCGCGCGATCACCGAGCGGCGCCGCGACGGGCACGCGCTGACCGGTCCGGAGCTGTCGGTGCTGCTGGCCTACGCCAAGCTGCAGACCGGGGACGCCGTGCTCGGCTCGGGCCTGCCCGACGACCCGGCGCTGGAGCACCTGCTGGTCGAGTACTTCCCGGCCGAGCTGCGCCGCCGCTTCCCCTCGGCGGTCGGCGGCCATCCGCTGCGGCGGGAGATCGTGGCCACCGCGCTCACCAACCGGGCCGTCAACGTCGCCGGCGTCACCGGCCTGTTCCGGCTGGTCGAGGAGACCGGGGTGCCGCTGGCCGGGGTCGTGCGGGCGCACGCCGTGGCCCGCGCGGTGTTCGAGGTGGACCGGCTCTGGGACGCCGTCCGGCCGCTGGACAACCGCGTCTCGGCGGCCACCCAGGTGGAGCTGCGCACCGAGGCCACCCGGCTGGCCGAGCGCGCGACCCGCTGGCTGCTCGGGCTGGCCGAGCTCGCCGCGGAGGACGGCGCGCCGATCGGCGAGGTGGCCGACCGGTTCGCCGTCCCGGTGGCCACCGTGCGGGCCGGGCTGCCGTCGTGGCTGCTGGGCGCCGAGGCCGCCGCCTACGCCGAGCGGGCCGCCCGGCTGCAGGAGGTGGGGGTGCCCGGGGCGCTGGCGGCGGAGGTCGCCGCGGCGCCGCTGCTGCCGGCCGCCCTCGACCTCGCCGTCGTGGCCGAGCGCACCGGCGCCCCGATCGCCCTCGCCGGGCAGGTGCAGCAGTGCCTGGCCGAGCGGCTGGCGCTGGTGCCGCTGCGCGAGCTGGTCATCGCGCTGCCCCGCGACCGGCGCTGGCCGTCGATGGCGCGGGCCTCGCTGCGCGACGACCTGACCGGCGAGCAGGCCGCGCTCACCGCCGAGGTGCTGGCCGGGCGGCGCAGCGACGCCGAGCCCGCCGACGCGCTCCTCGCCCGGTGGGTGGGCAGCTGGGACGGCACGCAGCAGCGGGCCGCGGCCCAGCTGGTCGACATCGCCGCGGGGGACCGGCAGGAACTGGCCGAGCTGCTGGTCGCCGTGCGGACCCTCCGCGGCCTGCGCCGCCGCACCTGACGGTGTCCGCGCCTCTCCAGCCGGTGCGCTGGAGAGCCTCAGACGTGGCTAGCGCCTCGGCGTCCACGCGGGGTCGCGGCCGACCAGACCGAGGGCGCGGTCCTGCAGCGGCGCGTCGGCCGGCACCTCCACCACCGGGCCGAAGACGACGACGCCGGGCCCGAAGGCGCCGGGCTGCCGCATGACGTCGGGGATCTCCTGCAGGCCGGGCCACATGGCCTCCAGCTCGGCGGCGTCGATCGTGTCGTCCTGTCCCGTGGCGCGGGCGAGGTCCCAGCGGTGCAGCACCAGGTCCGCGCTGGGCACCCGGTCGACCAGGTCGACGCCGGCCATCGTGCCGGCGGGGCTCTGCGTCTCCCGGGCGGCCAGTCCGGGGTCGGCCAGGATCGCCTCGACCTCGGCGCGGGCGGCCCGGAAGGCGGCGAGGGGGTCCTGGTCCACGGTGGGCGCGTCCGCCGGCGTCCGGCCGTAGGGGCGCAGCGCCACGTGCTGCATGTCCACGACGTGCCGGACGACGTCCCGGGCGTCCCACCCGGCGCACGGGGATGGGCGCGACCAGGCGTCGTCGGGCACGCCGGCCGTCGTCGCCTCGAAGGCGTCCGCTCGCCGCCGGTAGCGCGCGACCACCTCGGCGAGGTGCTGTGGGTCGGGTGTCATGCCCTTCCGACCGTCGGGCGGCGCCGGACTCATCGGTGGCCGGCCTCATCGGGACACGTCGCGAGGGCGGCGACGGCGGAGTGAGGGCGGCCGTCGAGTCGCGTCTGGCTCTCTCTAGCGGCTGCGCAAGAGAGCCGTAGATCATCTCAGAGGGGTGGACGGCGCTGCCCGAACAGCGTGGCCTGCTCGAAGGCGTGACCCACCTCGAGCACCCGCCGGTCGGCCCGCGGGGCGGCGACCACCTGCAGCCCGACCGGCAGCCCGTCCGGGGTGAAGCCGGCCGGCACCGACAGCGCGGGGCACCCGGTGGGCGTGATGAGCGTGCAGGCGCGCATCCACTCCAGGTAGTTGTCGAGGGCGACGCCGCCGATCTCGGTCGGGTACTCCTGCTCCACCGGGAACGGCAGCACCTGCGTCGTCGGGGCCAGCAGCACGTCGTAGCGGTCGAAGAAGGCGACCGTGCGCTCGTAGAGGGCGGTGTGCGTCACCTCCGCCCGCGCGATGTCGGCGCCGGACAGCTTCGCGCCCATCTCGGCGTTCCAGCGGATCGACTCCTTCACCTGGTCCGGGTGCTGCCGGGCGAGCTCGGTGAAGGAGGAGTCGAACAGCCAGGCGCGGAGCGTGCCGAAGACGTCGTCGGCGCCGGTGAGGTCGGGGCAGTCGGCCTCCACCGTCGCGCCCAGCTCCTCGAACACCCCCACCGCGTCGGAGAGCACCGCCGTGATCGCGGGATCGACCCGCACCCGCCCCCCAAGGTCGGGGGCCCAGGCCACGCGCAGCCCGTCCAGCCGCTCGGGCAGCGGCGCGGCGAAGGGGGCGCCGGGGTCCCCCAGCGCGATCGGCACCCGCGGGTCCGGCCCGGCGACCGCGGACAGGGTCAGCGCGACGTCGGCCACGGTGCGGCCCATCGGGCCCTGGACCGACATCTGCGACCAGCCGATCGGCGCCGGCCAGGTCGGCACCCGCCCGGGCGTGGGACGCAGCCCGACGACGTTGCAGAACGCCGCCGGGTTGCGCAGCGACCCGCCCATGTCGCTGCCCTCCGCGAGCGGCACGAAGCCGGCGGCCAGCGCCGCGGCGGCACCGCCGCTGGACCCGCCGGCCGACAGCCCGTGCCGGTAGGGGTTGTGGGTGACGCCGAAGAGCGTGTTGAAGGTGTGCGAGCCGGCGGCGAACTCCGGGGTGTTGGTCTTGCCGACCCGGACCGCGCCGGCCGCCCGCATGCGGGCGACGATGAGCTCGTCCTCGGCGGGCACGGTGTCGGCGTGCAGCGGCGAGCCCCACGTCGTCCGCATGCCGGCCGTGGCGTGGGTGTCCTTGTGCGCCACCGGCAGGCCGTGCAGCGGCCCGACCTCCCCGCCGGCGGCCAGGGCGGCGTCCGCGGCGTCGGCGGCGGCACGGGCTCCCTCGGCGTCGAGGGTGACGATCGCGTTGACCCGGGGGTCGAGCCGCTCGATGCGCTCCAGGCAGGCGTCGGTCAGCTCACGCGCCGACAGCTGCCGTGAGCGGATCAGTGCGGCCAGCTCCGTCGCGGGGCGCAGGCACAGCTCGTCAGTGGTGGCGGTCACCGGACGAGGTTGCCACAAGGGCGGCACCCCGCGGTCAGGTCGTCGCCGGTTCCTCCGGGACGACGTCCGGCACGACGTTGGGGCCCGCCTCGGGGGGCCGCGGGCGGTCCTGCGGGTGCAGCCGGACGGCG
The DNA here is from genome assembly GCF_054050135.1 of Geodermatophilus sp. SYSU D00705. NCBI lineage: Bacteria > Bacillati > Actinomycetota > Actinomycetes > Geodermatophilales > Geodermatophilaceae > Geodermatophilus > Geodermatophilus sp. SYSU D00705. The sequence goes on from NZ_JBJGYT010000003.1 coordinate 148,668, forward strand.
ACGAGCGCGACGTCGTCCTCGGGGCGGCCGCCGACCAGCCGCTGGACCACCTCGGTGAGCATGTCCTGGAGCGGCAGCTCGGCCAGCTCCGACAGGGCCTCGCGCAGCCGGAGCATCCCGGCGTCGAGGTCGGCGTCGCGGCGCTCCACCAGCCCGTCGGTGAACAGCAGCACGGTGGCGCCCCGGTCGAGGGTCACCACGGACTCCTGGCGCTGCACCTCGGAGTCGACGCCGAGCAGCAGGTCGCCGCGCCAGGAGGCCAGCTCGGCGACGCTGCCGTCGGGGTTGATCACCAGCGGCGGCAGGTGGCCGGCGTTGGCCCAGCGCATGCGGGTGACGCCGCGCTCCCGCTCGCCGGGGGTCTGCTCGAACCGGGCCACGGCCGCGGTCGCCAGCACCCGGGTCTGCAGCACCGCCATCGAGGCGTCCAGCCCGCGCAGCACCTCGGCCGGCGGGGCGTCGCTGTAGGTGGCGATGCCCCGCAGCAGCCCGCGCAGCTGCCCCATGGCCGCGGCCGCCTCGGTGTCGTGGCCGACGACGTCGCCGATGACCAGCATCGTGGCGCCGCACGGCTGGAGGAACGCGTCGTACCAGTCGCCGCCGACCCGGGCCGCCTCGACGGCGGGCTGGTAGCGGACGGCGATCTCCGCGTGGTCCGGCTCCGGCGGCTCGGTGAGCAGGCTGCGCTGCAGGCCCTCGGCCAGCTGTTCCTGCTGGGCGTAGAGCTGGGCGTTGTCCAGGGCCAGCCCGGCGCGGTCGGCGACGTCCTGGGCGACGGCGACGTCCTCGGGGGTGGGGGCGTGCCCGTCGGCGTAGAAGAGGGTGAGCAGGCCGACCGTTCGGCCGCCGCGGGCCCGCAGGGGGAGCGCCACCTCGGTGGTCGGCGCGAGGACCGCCAGGAGCTCCTTGGCGCGGCCGGGGGGCAGCACGTCGAGGACGTCGTCGCCCGCGAAGGTGACCGCCTCCCCGGTGTGCAGCGCCCGGGCGACCGGGGCGCTGACCGGCATGACGTCCATGCGGACCTCGGCGTACCGCTCGAGGACCGGGCGGCTGGCGGGGTCGACGTGCCAGCTGCCCACGTCGCGGGGCCGGCCGTCGGCGTCGATGACGGTGAGCACGCAGAAGTCGCTCAGGGCCGGGACCACCAGGCGGGGGAGGCGGCCGGTGGCGGCCTCGACGTCCAGGGTGCTGGCGAGCTCGGCGCTCACCTGCGCGAGCAGGGCCAGCCGCTGGGCGGACCGCTCGGCCCGCTCCCGCACCCGCCGCCGCTCGGTGACCTCCAGGAAGTAGACCGACAGCCCCTCGGGGGTCGGCCACGCGCGCAGCTCGTACCAGCCGTCCAGCGGCGGGGGGTAGTACGCGTCGAAGTGCACCGGCCGCCCCGTCCGGACGGCGTTGCGGTAGCTGTCCTCGAAGATGCTGCTGGTGGCGGCGGGGAAGGCCGCCCACAGCACCTCGCCGAGCAGCTCCTCGCGGGAGCGCCCCAGCAGCCGCTCGGCCTCGGCGTTCACGTGGGTGAACCGCCACTCGTGGTCCAGCGAGTAGAAGCCGGCCGGCATCGCCTCCAGCACGCGGGTCACCCGGGCCTGGGCGGTGCGGTCGTCGGTGGAGTCGTACGCGGCGCCCAGCACCCGCACCGCCCGCCCGGAGGCGTCGGTGAGCGCCCGGCCGCGGGCGAACACCCAGCGCGTGGTGCCGTCCGGGCGGACCACCCGGTACTCGGCCTCGTACTCCCCGCCGGTCTCGATCGACACGCGCAGGGCCTCGGAGACCCGCGGCAGGTCGTTGGGGTGCAGGCGGCGGTTGAACGCGTCGATCGTGCCGTCGAAGTCCTCGTCGGTGTAACCGAACGTGGCCAGCAGCGGCGCGTCCCAGACGAGCTCGCCGGTGCGCAGGTCCCAGTCGAAGGTGGCGACCCTGCCGGCGTCCATGGCCAGCGACCAGCGCAGCCGCTGGCGCTCCTGCTCGCCGATCAGGGCCGCGTACTCGAGCTCGGTCACCGCGAGGTCGGCGAGGTGGCGCAGGGTCGCCACGTCGGCGGCGGACCACGCGTGCGGCTCGACGTCGAAGACGCAGAGGACGCCGACGACGAGGCCGCCCTCCCCGGTCAGCGGCACGCCCAGGTAGGCGCCCACCACGCCGGAGGTGACCGGGTCGAGGGCGCCGAGCTGGTCGTCGGCGCGCGCGTCGGGGACCACCAGCGGGGTGCCGAGCGCGGCCGCGAGGGCGCAGGGGGACTGGTCCAGCGGGGAGACCTGACCGCGGCCGCCCGGGGGCACGCCCGCGATCCCGGCGATCGTGTGGGCGTCGTCCAGGATGGAGATCTGGGCGGACGGGACGTGCAGCAGCCGCGTGGCCAGCTCGACGATCCGGTCGAGGGCGGCGGTGCCGCCCTCCGGTGTCCGCAGCCGTCGCGCCGCCCGGACGCGCGCGGGGTCGCTGCGCAGCTCGACGGCGGCCTGGGCAGCGTCGAGCGCGCGCACGGCGCTCGCACGCCGCGGGATTCCCTCCACCGCAACCCTTCTCATCCGGCCCTCCGGCCGGGCACGGCGCGCGGGCCCCGGCTGTTGGAGCCCCTCGCGCCCCCGCAGTTATGCCACCCGGAACGCCATCGGGCAAGGAAAGCTGACCCAGATCACTGCCCGTGTCACGCTCCGTGTCCGCTCAGCGAGTCACGTGCTCGGCCGGGACGACGAGCGTGAGCGCGGTGGCGCGGTCGTGTTCCACGTGCAACCCCGCCCGGCGCAGCAGCGCCCGCAGCCGGACGACGTCCCCCGGCTCGGCCGTCGTGGTGGCCAGCAGTCGCGCGACCCGGCCCTTGTGCGCCTTGTTGAAGTGGCTGACCACCGAGCGGGTGCCGTCCGGCCGCTCGCTCAGCACGTCGACGGTCACCGCGCCCGGCACCGGTGCCAGGGCGGCGTAGGACCCGCTGCGCAGGTCGACGACGAGCTCGTCCACGGCGGCCAGCACCGGACCGAGCACCGGCTTCCACAGCGCCCGCAGCGTCGGCTGCCCCGGCAGGGCCGAGCCCGCCGAGAGCCGGTAGGCCGGGATGGCGTCCGTGCCGCGGACCAGCCCGAACAGGGCCGAGCCGACGGCCAGCCGCCGGTCCGCCCGCGCCCGCTGCGCGCAGGTCAGCGAGCGCACGTCCAGCGCGTCGTACAGGACGCCGGTGTAGCGCTCCAGCGCCGGCGCCGTCGGGCTGGTGAGCAGTGCGGCGTTGCGCGCGATCTCGTCGTCCTGCTTCGGGGAGAGCCCGAGCGCGGCCCGGGAGGCGGGGACGTCGGCGGCGAGGTCGGCGAGGGTCTTCGTCAGCTCGGTGCGGACCGGCGTGAGCTCGGGGGAGGACAGCGCGTCGAGGTCGAGCGGGGCGCCGTCCCCGCCCGGCGCCTTGGTCTCCGACGGCGGGAGGAGCACCAGCACGCCGCTACTCGCCCAGCTCGACGACGACCGGCGCGTGGTCGCTGGCGCCCTTGCCCTTGCGCTCCTCGCGGTCGATGCGGGCACCGGTCGTGCGCGCGGCCAGCGCGGGGGAGCCGAGGACGAAGTCGATCCGCATGCCCTCACGGCGGGGGAAGCGCAGCTGCGTGTAGTCCCAGTACGTGTAGACGCCGGGGCCGGGGGTGTGCGGCCGGACCACGTCGGCGTACCCGGCGTCGACGATCGCCCGGAACGCGGCCCGCTCGGGCTCGGAGACGTGCGTGGAGTGCGCGAAGACCCGCATGTCCCACACGTCGTCGTCCTGCGGGGCGATGTTCCAGTCGCCGACCAGGGCGACCTGTGCGTCGGCGTCCTCGGCCAGCCACCCGGACGCCGTCGTCCGCAGGGCGTCGAGCCACTGCAGCTTGTACTGGTAGTGCGGGTCGGTCAGCGTGCGGCCGTTGGGCACGTAGAGGCTCCACACCCGCACCCCGCCGCAGGTGGCGCCGAGCGCACGGGCCTCGGACTGCTCGTCGTCCCCCCAGCAGGGCTGGCCCGGGAAGCCGATCTGGACGTCGTCCAGGCCGACCCGCGACAGCACCGCCACGCCGTTCCACTGCGAGTAGCCCACGTGCGCGACCTGGTAACCGAGGTCGGTGAAGCGGGACTCGGGGAACTGGTCGTCGCGGCACTTGGTCTCCTGCAGCGCGAGGACGTCGACGTCCGAGCGCTCCAGGAAGGCGGCCACCCGGTCGGCGCGGCTGCGGATGGAGTTCACGTTCCAGGTCGCGATGCGCACGTGGGACGACGATACGGAGTGACACGAGTGTGGTTCCCGCGCCGTGGCACTCCGCTCAGGCGTTGCGGGCGGCCTCGCGGGCGCGCATCCGCTCCCGGCTCTCGACGAAGCGGGTCGCCTGCGCGTCCAGCCCGGCCAGGAAGGCGGCGAGCTCCTCGCGGGCCTTCTCGCCCGCCGGCCCGAGGTCGGTGCGCTCGAACACCTTCCAGGCGCGCAGCACCGGGCTGACCACCTCGTCGTGGTGCAGCCGCAGGTCGTAGATGCCGGCCTTGGCGATGATCATCGAGTTCTTCCGGAAGCCGGTCATCGTGGCGCCGGGCATCTCGAAGCCCACGACCTCCCGGGTCACCGCCTGCATGGCGAGGTCGGGGTCGATGTCGAACGCCGCGGCCATCAGGTTCCGGTAGAAGACCATGTGCAGGTTCTCGTCCGTGGCGATGCGGGCCAGCAGCCTGTCGGCGATCGGGTCGCCGGTGGCGCGGCCGGTGTTGCGGTGCGAGACGCGGGTGGCCAGCTCCTGGAACGACACGTAGGCCACCGCCTCCAGCGGCGTCTTGTCGCCGGAGTCGTAGCCGAGGGTCATGTAGTCCATCCGCGCCCGCTCCAGCGCGACCGGGTCCACGCCGCGGGTGACGACGAGGTAGTCGCGTAGCGCGACCCCGTGCCGGTTCTCCTCCGCCGTCCACCGGCCGACCCACTGCCCCCAGGCGCCGTCCCGGCCGAACCGGGTGGCGATCTCCCGGTGGTAGCTGGGCAGGTTGTCCTCGGTGAGCAGGTTCACGAACATCGCCGCCTTGGCGGCCTCGTCGAGCCGCGACTGCTCGGGCGACCAGTCCTCGCCGCCGAGGAAGGCGAAGTTCCGGCCCTCGTCCCAGGGCACGTAGTCGTGCGGGTGCCACTCCTTGGCCACGCCGATGTGGCGGTCCAGGTTCTGCGCGACCACCGGCTCGAGCTCGTGCAACACCGCCGCGTGCGGGGACGTCTGGGACATGGGGACCTCCGGGCGACTCGAGCTGCGACCCACGCCGTAGCCAGGCGCCAGCCTGCACCTGTGGGTGCCCCGCCGGGACACCGGACACGCATCCCGTGCCCTCCGATCGGGTGTACCGGCATCTGGGGCCGGACGGACGGGCGGTACGGGTGGTGCAGGAGTGGGAGCATGGCCGCGTGACCGGGTTCTGCCGCACGGGGGCGTGCACATGAGCGAGTGGGACGAGACCCGTCCCATCGGCCCGTCGAGGCCGCTCCCGCCACCACCGGACAGCCCCGGACGTGCGCGCCGGCGGGAGGGGCGCCGGTTCCGCTCCGCCCTCGCCTGGACGGTGGCCGGTGCCGTAGTCCCGGGGACGGCGTTCCTCGCGGCCGGCCGCCGCGTGCTCGGCGCGGTCACGCTGCTGCTGTTCCTGGCCCTCGTCGGTGGCGGGGCCTGGCTGGCCACGGCCGGCCGGCGCACCGCCGTCCGGATCGCCGTCGACTCGCACTGGCTGGGCTGGGTGCTCGGCGGCGTCGTCGTGGTGGCCCTGCTGTGGGTGCTGGTCGTCGTCGCCGGCTACCGGATGCTGCTGCCGCGGCCCACGTCGGGGTGGCGGCACGCGCTCGGCGCCGCGGTCGTCCTCGCGCTGGTGGCCGGCATCGTCTACCCCGCCTACACGGCCGTCCAGGTGGCGGCGGCGCAGCGCGGCCTGCTCGACGACGTGTTCGCCGACCGCGAGTCGGCGACCGTGGTGGACACCCCCGACCCGTTCGGCGACAAGGAGCGGGTCAACGTGCTCCTGCTCGGCGGGGACGGCGGGGAGGGCCGCGAGGGGGTGCGCACCGACACCGTCATCGTGGCCAGCATCGCCACCGACACCGGCGAGACGACGCTGTTCAGCCTGCCCCGCAACCTGCAGGACCTCCCGTTCCCCGCCGACAGCCCGCTGGCCGAGGCCTACCCCGACGGGTTCGAGGGCAGCAACGAGAGCGAGGGCCTGCTCAACGCCGTCTACCGCAACGGGCCGGCGGCGTTCCCCGACATCCTCGGCCGCACCGACGACCCGGGCGCGGACTTCCTCAAGCTCGGCGTCGGCGAGGCGCTCGGGCTGGACATCGACTACTTCGTGCTGGTCAACCTCGACGGGTTCAGCAAGCTGGTCGACGCGCTCGGCGGCATCACCGTCAACGTCAACTACTACGTGCCGATCAACGGGGACCCGGGCACCGGCGAGCTGCCCGACGACTACATCGACCCCGGTCCGAGCCAGCACATGGACGGCGACCGCGCGCTGCAGTTCTCCCGCGGGCGCTTCGGGCTCACCGACTACGACCGGATGGCCCGGCAGCGCTGCACCATCTCGGCGATCATCGACGCGGCCGACCCGGTGACCCTGCTGCAGCGCTACCAGGACCTCGCGGCGACCACGCAGGACATCGTCAGCACCGACGTCCCGCGGTCGGCCCTCGACGACTTCGTGGACCTGGCGTGGCTGGTCAAGGACTCCGAGGTGCGCAGCGTCGTCTTCGACACCAGCGTCATCGACCCGGCCTACCCCGACTACGACCTGGTGCGCCAGGTCGTCTCCGACGCCCTGGACCCGCCGGCGCCGGCGGACGACGCCCCCGACGGCACCCCAGCCCCGAGCGGCGAGCCCGCCCCCGAGGCCGGCACGACCCCGCCGCCCCCGGGGACCCCCGAGGGCGACGCCGAGACCGTCACCGAGGTCGGCGACGCCTGCGCCTACGACCCGGCCCAGGCCGCCGAGGCGCGCGCGGCCGGCGAGCCCCCGAACAAGGCGGACTAACCGACGACGAGGTCGCGGCGGCGGAAGCCGGCCAGGCCCGCCGCGAGCAGCACGAGGGCGACGAGCGTGAGCGCCGCGGCCGGGCCGGTCGCCCACGGCTCGCCCGGCCCGGCCGGGGTCCACGACAGCGGCGACAGGTCGTCGACCCAGGACGGCCAGTCCAGCGACCGGGCGAACAGGGTCACCACGACCACGTAGGCCACCCAGCCCCAGGTCACGGCCGTCGCGGCCCGCGGCAGCACGCCGACGAGCAGCGTGGCGACGGCGGCGAACACCCACACGTCGGGCAGGTGGCCCAGGGTCGCCTCCAGCACCCGGACGGTCAGCGCGGGATCCCCCGTGGCCGCCGCGGCGGACAGCCCCATGACCAGCCCGGCCGCGACCAGCACGGCGGTCGACCCCAGCAGCGCCACCGCCGCGTGGCTGCCCAGCCAGGCCGGGCGGCTCGTGGCGGTGGCGAGCACCGGCTCGGCCCGGCCCGCGGCCTCCTCCGAGCGGGCGCGCAGGGCCGCGGAGACGGCGTAGGCCCCGGTGACGAGCACGACCATGCCGAGCGTGACACCGAGGTAGGCGTCGACCAGCCCGGCCGTGGACAGGTCGGGCAGGAAGGTCTCCGCGGCGGGGTTGTCGCCCAGCAGCGTCTGTACCGACCCGGCGATCGACCCGTAGACCGCCCCCAGCGCGACCAGCCCGACGGCCCAGCCGAGCAGCGCGCCCCGGTGCAGCCGGCCGGCCAGGCCCCAGGCGGAGCCGAGCGCCCGGGAGGCGGAGGCGGCGCCGGGCCGGGGGCTCACGACCCCGGCACCGAGGTCGCGCCGGTCGAGCAGGGTGCGGGCGGCGGCCAGCAGGACGACGGCCCCGGCCAGGCACAGCAGCAGCGGCCACCAGCGGTCGTCGGAGAACGGGTGCGTCGCCTGGGCCCAGCCGACGGGGGACAGCCACGACAGGCCGTCGTCCCGGATGTCACCGACGGCGCGCACCGCGAAGGCGACGCCGAAGACCGCGAGCACGATGCCGTAGCCGGCGCGGGCCGAGCCGCTCACCTGTGCGGCCACGGCGGCGACGGCGGCGAAGACCAGGCCGGCGGCCCCGACCGAGGCGCCGAGCAGGAACGACCCCCCGGACGGCAGGCCGGTGGCCACGCCCGCCGCACCGATGGCGACCGCGAGCGCGGCGCAGCCCAGCGCGGCCAGGCCCACCCCGGCCAGCAGCGGTGCGTGCCGGCCGACCCGCGCCGCCCGCACCAGCTCGGTGCGGCCGGCCTCCTCGTCGGCGCGGGTGTGCCGGATCGTGGTGGACATGGCCATCAGCGTGGCCACGAGGACCAGCGTGAACGAGATCTCGAACGCCACCGCGCCGGCCACCGTCCCCAGCCCGACCGGCGGGCCGGACAGCGCGATCGTGGCCGCGTTGCTGCCCACCGAGGCGCGGTAGGCGGCCAGGGCCTCCGGGGTGTCGTAGAACGCCTGGCTGCCGAGTGACTGCTGGGCCATCAGCCCCGCGCCGACCGCCACCCAGACGGCGAGGCGGACGCGGTCCCGGCGCAGCGCGAACCGCAGCAGCGTGCCCGTGCCCGCCTGCAGCGACGGGTCGACGGCGATCACGGCCGCACCGCCTCCGGCGCGCGCCCGACGCCGTCCTCGGCGAGCTCCTCGCCGTAGTGGCGGAGGAAGAGCTCCTCGAGGGTCGGCGGGGCACTGGCCAGGGCCCGGATGCCGAACCCGGTCAGGTGCCGGACGGCGCCGTCCAGGGCGTCGGTGTCGACGTCGAACCGGACGCGGCCGTCGCCGTGGGCCAGGTCGTGGACGCCGGGGAGCCCCTCCAGCCCGGTGACCGGCCGCGCCGTCTCCACCGTGATCGACGTGCGGGTGAGGTGGCGCAGCTCGGCCAGGCTGCCGCTCTGCACCGTCCGGCCGTGCCGGATGATGCTCACCCGGTCGCACAGGGCCTCGGCCTCGGCGAGGATGTGGCTGGACAGCAGCACGGTGCGCCCGGCGTCGCGCAGGCGGCGCACCTCGTCCTGGAACACCGCCTCCATGAGCGGGTCGAGGCCGGACGTCGGCTCGTCCAGCACGTACAGCTCGGCGTCCGAGGCGAGGGCGGCCACCAGGGCGACCTTCTGCCGGTTGCCCTTGGAGTAGGTGCGCGCCTTCTTGCGCGGGTCGAGGTCGAAGTGCTCCAGCAGATCGGCGCGGCGGGCCGGGTCGAGCCCGCCCTGCAGCCGCCCGAGCAGGTCGATGGCCTCCCCGCCGGTGATGCCGGGCCAGAGGGTGACGTCGCCGGGCACGTAGGCCAGCCGGCGGTGCAGCGTGACGGCGTCGGCCCAGGGGTCGCCGCCGAGCAGTCGCACGCGGCCGGCGTCGGCGCGCAGCAGCCCCAGGAGCACGCGGATGGTCGTGGACTTGCCGGAGCCGTTGGGCCCGAGGAAGCCGTGCACCTCGCCGGTGGCCACCTCGAGGTCGAGGCCGTCGAGGGCGCGCGTGGTGCCGAAGGTCTTGACGAGTCCGGAGGTCGAGATCGCACTCTCCATGGCGCGGAACCTACACACATTTCACGATGTTGTGAATCATGTTGACCGTGCTTATCGTGATCATCACCGGCGGCGAGCGGAGGGGGACGCGTGGCGGAGGACGGCGACCGGGCCACCCTGCTGCGCTTCGTGGAGCGCTTCGCGCTGGTGCTCCGCGAGGCGGGGATGGCGCCGATGCCCGCGCGCGTGCTGGCCTACGCCCTGGCCGACGACGCCGACCACTACACCGCCGGTGACCTCGCCCGGGGTCTGGGCGTCAGCGCCGCGGCGATCAGCGGCGCGGTCCGCTACCTGGTGCAGGTCGGCTTCTTCACCCGCGAGCGGGAGCCGGGCACGCGCAGCGATCTGTACGTCCTCGACGACCGGGACCTGTGGTCGCACTTCATGGCCGCCGAGCTGCGCTCGCTGCACCGGTTCGAGGAGACGGTGGCCCGCGGCGTGGAGGCGCTCGGGGTCGACCGCCCCGGTGGGCGGCGCCTGGCCGAGACCCGCGACTTCATGGCCTTCCTGCACGCCGAGCTGACCGACGCGCTGCGCCGCTGGCCGGCCGAGCGCGACCGGCTCGCCGCCGGCCGGAGCGAGGTCGCCCCGGCCGGCTGACCGGTCACATGTCGGCGATCTGGATGAGGTTCCCGCAGGTGTCGTCGAAGACGGCGGTGGTGACCGGCCCCATGTCGGTCGGCTCCTGGGTGAAGCGGACACCGAGCCCGCGCAGCCGCTCGTACTCCGCGTGCACGTCCTTGACGGCGAACGAGGTGAAAGGGATGCCGTCGGCGACGAGCGCCTCCTTGAGCGGCCGCGCGGCCGGGTGCTCGTCGGGCTCGAGCAGCAGCTCCACCCCGTCGGGGGCCTCGGGGGAGACGACAGTGAGCCACCGGTGTGCCCCCGTCGGGACGTCGGTCTTCTTCACGAAGCCGAGCACGTCGGTGTAGAAGCTCAGCGCCTTCGCCTGGTCGTCGACCCAGACGCTGGCCAGGTTGATCCGCATCGTCACTCTCCTCGAGGCTCGATCCGCCACCGGTCGGTGATGGCTCTCAGGGGCGCGGTGTCCAGGGAGTGGAACTTGCAGCGGCCCTCGCGGCGGGTGGTGACCAGGCCGGCGTCCTCCAGGACGTCGAGGTGCTGGGAGATCGCCTGCCGGCTCGAGGTGAGCCCGTGCCGGTTGACCAGCCGGGCGCACAGCTCGAACAGCGTCTGGTCGTCCCGCTCCTGCAGCTCGTCGAGGATCACCCGCCGGGTCGGGTCCGCGAGGGCCCTGAACACGTCGCCCACGGGGGGACGATACGCAAGCAGCCGCTTGCATGACAAGGGCGTCTGGGAGGCTCGGGGCGTCGGGTCGGCACGGCGGGAGGCGCAGGCGATGGTGCAGAGGTCAGGCGGGGACCGCCGGGAACGGCTGGTCGCGCTGCTCGCGGCCGGGATCGCCGTCGTCCTGCTGGTGTCGTCGGTGAGCTGGTTCGCCGGCGACCAGACCGGCGTCGGCGTCACCCAGCTGTTCCTCGGCGCCGTCCTCGCCGGGGTCGCCGCCTTCCTGTACCGGCGCTCCCGGGGGCGCTGACCACCGGGCCCGCCGCCGGCGGGCCTCGGCGGCCGGCTGCCGCATGGCCACCACCGACGTCGGCTCCCTCATCGCGGCGGCTCGGTCAGCCGCCCCTCGGCGACCAGGGCCCCGTCCGCGTCGAGCAGCCGCACCGTCGCGCCGTCGAGGGGGCCCGTGACGGGGCCGCTGCCCGCCCCGCCGGGAAGCCCGAACCGGGCGACCCGCCCGCCGTCGGCGCCGAGCACGTCGGCCACGGTGGCGGACGACGGGCCGCTGACGGTGACCACGACGTCCCCCGGCACGGAGGCGGGCACGGCGAGGACCTGCTCGAGCAGCGGCGTCCCCGCCGGTGCCACCTCGGTCAGGGCGACCTGGGAGGTCAGGCCCGTGCCGTCGTCCCAGACGATCACCTGGGCCGCCGTCGTGGCGCCTGACGGGAACGTGGCGCCGACGAGCACCGTGGCCGACGGGGAGCCGTCGCCGACCGGCCCCGCGGCCAGCAGGGTGGTCCGCAGGTCGGCGGTGGGCACGCCGTAGTACCCGGCCAGGGCCTCGACGGCCGACCGGAGGTCCTCGTCGCGGACCGAGCCGCGCAGGCCGCGGGGGTCGGCCACGTCCGGCACGGCGCGGGCGCCGTCGAGCACCCGGTCGGCCACGGTGAGGGCCGGCTCGTACGAGCCGCCGGTGCGGTCGACCCGCAGCTGGGCCTCCAGCGGCCAGGTCGCCGGGCCGGGCGCGGCGATCGCGCCGGCCCCGTCGGTCAGCGGCACGGGCAGCCACTGCTCGGTCGCGGTGCCGTCGGCGGTCACGGTCCTCCCGGTCAGCAGGCGGGCGCCGTCCCCGGGCCAGGTGACGACGACCAGCGTGGGGCCGGCGGCGGCCGGGTCCGGCGCGTCCATGAGGGCCAGCGGGTGCTGCGCGGTCGTCTCCGCGGGCGGGGCGGCCAGGGTCATCTGCCCGGGGTCGGCGCCCTCCGGGCCCACGAACCAGGCGGCGACCAGCGGGGCGTCCCCGGCGAGGACGAGGGCCACCCGGGCACCCGGCACGTCACCGGCGAAGGTGACCCGGCGCTCGGCCACGGCCGGGTCCGGCGCGCCCTCGGGGGAGTTGGCCGTGGTCCAGGGGAGTGCGCGGACCCCGGCCAGCCAGTCGGCGTCCCCGGCCAGCGAGCCGCGGGTGGGGAGCTCGGTCAGCGGCCGGGAGGTCTCCGGCGGCACGGCGCCGGACGGCGCGGCCACCTGCCCGCCCGGACGGTCCCCGAGCAGCGTGGCCGCCCCCACCGGGACGCCGACCAGCACGGCCGCCGCGACCAGGCCGGCGGCGCCCACCGCGAGGCGGGCGCGGCGCTGGGTGCGCGCCCGCTGCCGCACCCGGTCGGCCAGGTCGTACGGCGCGGGCGGGACGTCGTCGGCAGCGGCGTGCAGGCCCTGACGCAGCCGGGTCTCCAGATCGGGCCGGGCCATGTCAGCACTCCTCCAGGACGACGGCGGGGGCGGGGGTGGCCAGCAGGACGCGCAGCCGGGCCAGGCCCCGCGCGGTCTGGGTCTTCACCGTGTTGACCGAGCAGCCCAGGACCTCCGCGGTGGCCGCCTCTCCGAGGTCCTCCGCGTAGCGGAGCACCAGGACCGCGCGCATCCGGGGCGGGAGGGTCGCCAGCGCCGCGGTCATGCGCTGCCGCTCGGCGAGCTCGTCGGTGGCGTCGGGGCCGGCGGGGTCGTGCGCGGGCAGGGCCACGATCTCCTGCGTCGTCCGCAGGCGCCGCCAGCTCGCGGCACTGGTCACCAGGACCCGGCGGACGTACGGGTAGGGGTCGGCTCCCGCGATCCGGCCCCAGCGCCGGTAGGCCTTCACCAGCGCCGTCTGCAGCAGGTCCTCCGCGTGCCCGCGGTCGGACGTGAGCAGCACCGCGGTGCGCAGCAAGTCGTCCGACCGTGCGGCGACGAACGCCTCGAAGGACGCCTCGTCCCGTGCTCCCACTGGTCCCTCCCCCTCGTCACCCCCTACGACGCGCGAGGACGCCGGGCGGGGGTGACGCCGTGACCGGATCGTGACCGAACGGGTTCGGGTCGTCGTGACGTTGCAGGTCACCCGGGCGCGCCGCACGCTGGACGCCCGACCGTCGGAGGACCGAGCGGAGGTCAGGCGTGAAGCTGGACAAGCAGGAGCTGCTGCGGGTGCTGCGCACCGAGGGCGACAACGACACCGCGGAGAAGGTGGCGGCCCAGCTGCCCGACGAGATCGACACCGACCGGGACGGCGACGCGCTCGACGCCGTGGGCCTGGACCGCACCCAGCTCATGGCGAAGCTGGCCGGCGGCGGTCTCGGCGGCACGCTCGCCCCCTGAGCGGCGGACCGCTCTCCGGGCGCACCGGGTTCATCCCCGGGCGCCCCGAGCGGCCGCCGATCGCAGTCCCGCCCCGAGCTCGACGGCGAGGTCGAGGAACCCGGTCACGACGTCCGGGTCGACGTCCTCGGGGGCGGCGAGGTCCAGCGTGCGCACCTGCCGGCCGGTGCCGGACAGCCGGTGCTCCGGGTCGGGCAGGCGGACGCCGTGCTCGAAGACCAGCTGCACCCGGTCGGCCGTCGGGAAGACGGCGCAGACGAAGCCGGCCGTCGGGTCCCGGTAGTTGAGCGAGTGCCAGCCGTGCCGTACGCGCTCCTGCAACTGCGGGTGGGCGTCGAGCAGCACGGTGCGCAGCCGCTGCGCCGTGGCGGCGACGGTGTCGGTGTGCTCGGCGAGCAGGTCGTCGGCCTCCGGGTCTCTGGGCACGCTCGCAGCCTGGCAGCACGGTGTGACAGGTCCGGACCGCAGCGGAGGCTCGGGAGCGACGGGAGCTCACTCCCGAGCCTCCGCGTCAGCCGGCGTACGGCCGCTCCCGCCCCAGCTCCTCACGGGCGACCGAGCGCAGGTGGACGGCGTCCGGCCCGTCGGCGATGCGCAGCGTGCGGGCCGCGGCGTAGAAGCGGGCCAGCACGGTGTCGTCGCTGACCCCGGCGCCGCCGTGCACCTGGATCGCGCGGTCGACGACCTCGCAGGCCACCCGCGGCGCGACCACCTTGATGCCGGCGATCTCGGTGCGGGCGCCCTTGGCGCCGAACCGGTCGATGAGGTCGGCGGTCTTGAGCACCAGCAGCCGGGCCTGGTCGATCTCCAGCCGGGACAGTGCGATCAGCTCGCGGACCGTGCCCTGGTCCGCGAGCGGCCGGCCGAAGGCCACGCGCGACCTCGACCGCTCGACCATCAGGGCCAGCGCCCGCTCGGCCATCCCGAGCGCGCGCATGCAGTGGTGGATCCGGCCGGGGCCCAGCCGGGCCTGGGCGATCAGGAAGCCGTCGCCCTCGCCGGCCAGCAGGTTCGTCGCCGGCACGCGGACGTCGGTGAGCAGCAGCTCGGAGTGCCCGTGCTGGTCCTGGTACCCGAACACCGGCAGGTGCCGCACGATCTCCAGCCCCGGGGTGTCGCGGGGGACCAGGATCATCGACTGCTGCCGGTGCGGCGCGCCCCCGGGGTCGGTCTTGCCCATGACGATGAACACCTGGCAGCGCTCGTCGGCGGCGCCGCTGGTCCACCACTTGCGGCCGTTGAGGACGTAGTCGTCCCCGTCCCGGACGATCGAGGTCTGGATGTTGCGGGCGTCGGACGACGCGACGTCCGGCTCGGTCATGGCGAAGGCCGACCGGATCTCCCCGGCCAGGAGCGGCTCCAGCCAGCGCTGCTTCTGCTCGGGCGTCCCGAACAGCATCAGCGTCTCCATGTTGCCGGTGTCGGGGGCGCCGCAGTTGGTGGCCTCGGGGGCCAGCGTCGGGCTCCAGCCCATGATCTCGGCGACGGAGGCGTACTCGAGGTTGGACAGCTCGCCGAGCTCGGGGGAGAACAGGTTCCACAGCCCGCGCCGGCGCGCCTCGGCCTTGAGCTCCTCCAGCACCGGAGGGTGGGCGTGGTCGTCGTGACCGCGCGCGGCCCGCCACTGCTCGTAGACGGGCTCGGCGGGGAAGACGTGCTCCCGCATGAAGTCCCACATCCGGCCGCAGACGTCCTCGGCACGGGCGGAGAGGGCGAAGTCCATGCCCGCAACGTAGAGGGCGGGGCCCCGCGCGTGGGTCAGGTCGGCCCGTCGGACGGCGGACCTGCCAGCCACCGTGCCACCAGGAGCGGGCTGCCAAGGACGAGCGCGATGCCGAGCACGCC
Organism: Geodermatophilus sp. SYSU D00705; assembly: GCF_054050135.1. Lineage (NCBI taxonomy): Bacteria > Bacillati > Actinomycetota > Actinomycetes > Geodermatophilales > Geodermatophilaceae > Geodermatophilus > Geodermatophilus sp. SYSU D00705. The sequence goes on from NZ_JBJGYT010000003.1 coordinate 163,927, forward strand.
GATGGCGGGCAGGCCGAAGAGCAGTGGCGCGGTGACGCCGACGGCGATCGCGCAGAGCAGCAGCAGGAGGAAGCCGGCGCCCCGCGGCCGGTGGCGGCGGTCCTCGGCGGGGGAGTCCGGGCCGGAGCCGAGCAGGGCGGCCAGGCGGGGGTCCTCGCGCGCCAGGTCGTCCCCCAGCGCGCGCAGTACGGGGTCGTCGTCCACGGTGGTCCCCTGCGGACGGAGCAGTGGTGCACCGTCCAGTGGGCGACCGGACCGTGCCGGCGTCGAGTGACCCAGGTCATCGTGCGGGCAGGGACCTTCGGCGTGGCCCGCCGCGGACGCGCCGGAGGCCGGGCCCCGCGCGGGGGCCCGGCCTCCGGGTGGTGGTGCCGGCAGCTCAGACCCGGTTCGTGCGACCGCGGACGGCGGAGCGCACCGGGCCCAGTGCGATGACCAGGCCCACGATCGCGGTCACGAGGTGCAGGACGTTGTCGGCCCAGTTCAGGTTGAGGAAGTCCCACTCCTTCCCGACCGCGAACAGGCCGTACAGGAACGCGGCCCCGTAGCCGACCGTCAGCAGCCAGCCGTAGGTGCGGGCGCCGCTGAGCGTGCGGGCGAGGACGAGCCCGGCCACACCGATGGCGATGTGCACGACGTTGTGCATCGGGTTCACCATGAAGCCGAGCAGGTTCGCGTCGACGTGGTGCGGCGTCCCCGCCTCGTTGCCGACGAAGTCCTCGAATCCGGTGACGAAGAAGCCGGCGATGCCGACCAGCAGGTAGACGGCGCCGAAGACCAGCGCCAGCACCTGGGGCCAGGTCATGGCCCCCCGGCCGGTACCGGTGTCGTTGAGTGGTGCGGACATGGTGGTCCTCCCAGGGACATGCGGACCGCCCTGTTCTGGACGGCCTGCATCCGGGACTACCCAGGTCAGAGGGCGGGGAACGGGATCCCCCTGTTTCGGCGCCCACCGTTGCCGAAACGTCACCTCCCGGTCTCGTCAGCGCCGGGTGGGCCTCGGCCGGCGGACGACGAACGGGCCGATGGCCAGCAGGTCCACCGGCGCCGAGCCGAAGCACTCCAGGGCGTCGCGCGGGTCGTCGACCATCGGCCGTCCGGCGGTGTTCAGGCTGGTGTTGACCACCACCGGCAGCCCGGTGCGCCGCTCGAAGGCCGAGATCATGCGGTGCACCAGCGGCTCGGTGCCGGCGTCGATCGTCTGGATCCGCGCCGTCCCGTCGACGTGGGTGACGGTCGGGATGCGGTCCCGCCACTCCGGGGCCACGTCGTGGACGAACAGCATGTAGGGGGAGGGGATCGGCCCGCGGCTGAAGATCTCCCCCGCCTTCTCCAGCAGCACCATCGGGGCGACCGGGCGGAACTGCTCGCGGCCCTTCACGTCGTTCATCCGCTCGAGGTTGGCCTCGTGGCCGGGGTGGGCGAGCAGGGAGCGGTGGCCCAGCGCCCGGGGGCCGTACTCGCTGCGGCCCTGGAACCAGGCGACGATCCCGTTGTCGGCCAGGACCTCGGCGACCGCCTCGGCGACGTCGTCCGGACGCTCGTAGTCGATGGCGGCCGTCTCCAGCCACCGCTCGATCTCGTCGTCGTCCCAGCCGCGGCCCAGGGCCGCGCCGGGCATCGGCTCGGTCTGCTCGCCGAGCTCGCGGGCCACGTGCAGGGCGCTGCCCAGCGCCGTGCCGGCGTCGCCGGCGGCCGGCTGGACCCACACCTCCTCGAACGGGCTCTCGGCGAGGATGCGGGTGTTGGCCACGCAGTTGAGCGCGGTGCCGCCGGCCAGGGTGAGGACCTCGTCGCCGGTCTGCTCGTGCACCCAGCGGGCCAGGTCGACCAGCACCTCCTCCAGGCGCTGCTGCACGCTGGCGGCGAGGTCGGCGTGGTCCTCGGTCCACTGGTCGCCCTTGCCCAGCCGCGGCGCGAACTCGGCGAAGTCGATGCGCTCGGTGCGGAAGCCGCCGTCGCCGGTGGCCCGGATCAGCTCGGAGAGCTCGCCGAGGAAGCGCGGCTTGCCGTACGAGGCCATCGCCATGACCTTGAACTCGTCGGAGCTGCGCAGGAAGCCCAGGTGGTCGGTGAGCTCCTCGTACATCAGGCCCAGCGAGTGCGGCAGCGTCTGGCCGGCGAGGACCTCGAGCGTGCCGTCGACGTACCGGCCGGCGAGGTGGCTGTGGGCCTCCCCGCGGCCGTCGAGCACGAGCACGGAGTTGTCCCGCTGCGGCGCGGCCAGCCCGGCCGAGGCCGCGTGGGCGACGTGGTGCTTCACGAACCGGACCTTCGCCGGGTCGAGGCCGGGCAGGGCGTGGGCCAGGAACTCCGGCGCCATCTCGGCGTACTTCTTGCGCATGACGTCGCCGTCGTCGAACAGCCCGGACTCCTCGGGCGTGCCCATCAGGGCGGGGTCGAAGGAGTAGGCGACGGCGTCGAGCTCCTCGGGGCGGATGCCGGCCTCGGCCAGGCACCAGGCCGCGGACAGCTCGGGCAGCTCCCACGCGCTCCACGGCAGTGGCCGCTTGCCGTGCTTGCGCCGGCTGAAGCGCTCCTCCTCGGCCGCGGCCACGACCCTGCCGTCGATGACCAGGGCCGCCGCCGGGTCGTGGTAGATCGCGTTGATGCCGAGGACCTTCACCCGTGTTCTCCTCCCGCCGGGCGGGTCTGCCCGGTCTCCGTTGTGATCATCGAGCCGATGACCTCGGCCCGCAGCGCGAGCGCCGCCGGTCCCCCGTGAGACCGGCGGCGGTTCACTCGCGCCGGACGAGCAGGTCGTTGTCCAGGACCGCGGCCAGCCCGAGGGTCTTGTAGCCGACCTCCTCGAACAGGACGACGACCCGGTCGTCCTCGACCCGCATGACCACGCCCGGCCCCCACTCGGCGTGCTGGACCGGCGTCTGGGCGGGGAACGGGGTGTCGCCGTCGTCCGCGCCCGGCTGCTGCTGCGACAGCCCGGCCGAGCAGTTGTCGCAGTTGCCACAGGGCTCCTCGAGCTGCTCGCCGAAGTAGCCGAGCAGGAACTGCCGCCGGCACTCGGTGGTCTCGGCGTAGCCGCGCATCATCTCCACGCGGCTCTGGTCGACCCGCTCGTGGTGCTCGGCGAGCTCGCGGGCCGCGGCCGCGGCCTCGCCGGGGCTGGGCGCCCCCTCGGCCGGGTGCGCCGCGCCCTCCTCGTCCAGCACGACCGCTGACACCTGCTCGAGCAGGTTGAGGTCGCGGGCCAGCGGGGTGGCGCCCCGGCCGGTCTCCTCGCGCAGCTGCCCGACGTCGACGCCGTCGTCCAGCCCGGCGGCCTGCGCCCCGGTCACCAGGCCGGCCACCTGCTGCAGCTCCTCCTCGGCCGGGACGCCGGCGGCGAAGAACTTGCGCAGGCCGAGGTCCTCCTGCCGGTAGACCAGCACCGCCAGCGCCGGCTCGCCGTCCCGCCCGGCCCGGCCGATCTCCTGGTAGTAGCTGTCGACGGAGTCCGCCGGCTCGGCGTGGACGACGAAGCGGGTGTCGGGCTTGTCGATGCCCATCCCGAACGCGGTGGTGGCGACCACGACGTCGAGCTCGTCGTCCATGAAGGCCCGCTGCGCCTCCTCGCGGTCGGACTTCCTGAGCCCGGCGTGGTACGGGCGGGCGCGCAGGCCGCGGTCGGTGAGCTCGGCGGCGAGCTCCTCGGTGCCCTTGCGCGTGGCGCTGTAGACGATGCCCGGCACGTGCCCGGCCCCGACCTCGGCGAGCACCCGCTCGAGCACCGCCTGCTGCTTGCCGTGTGCGTCGGCGTGCTGCTCGACCTCGAGCCGGATCTCCGGGCGGTCGAAGCCGGCGACGACCACGCGGGCGTCGCGCATCTCCAGGCGCTCGACGATCTCGGCGCGCACCGGCGGGGCGGCGGTCGCGGTGAGCGCGAGGACCGTCGGGTGGCCCAGCTGCTCGACGACCGCGCCGAGCCGCAGGTAGTCGGGGCGGAAGTCGTGGCCCCAGGCCGACACGCAGTGCGCCTCGTCGACGACGAACAGCGCGGGGGAGGCCTGCCCGATCGCCTCGACCACCTCGGGCTTGGCCAGCTGCTCGGGGGCGAGGAACAGGTAGCGGACCGTTCCGTCCGCCAGGCCCTCGAGGGCGGCGCGCTGGTCGCCGGCGCTGAGCGCGGAGTTCAGCTGCGCGGCCTGCCCGTCGAGGCCGTCGAGCTCGTCGAGCCGGCCGACCTGGTCGCGCTGCAGGGCGATCAGGGGGGAGACGACGAGGACCGGACCGTCGGTCAGCTGCCCCGCCACCTGGTAGACGGCGGACTTCCCGGCCCCGGACGGCAGCACCGCGAGGGTGTCCCGGCCGGAGACGACCGATCTCATCGCCTCCTCCTGGCCCGGCCGGAACTCCTCGAAGCCGAGCAGGTCGCGGGCCACCTCCCGGATGCGGCGGGTGCGGACGGAGGCGGACGCCCCGGCGGGGTTGGTCTCTTCGGTGCGGGGCACCGGCCACCTCTCCCCGCGCCGGGAGATCGGCAAACCGGGCGCCGATCGTGGCGTGCGCGGCGTCGGCGGCTCGGCGACGGTGAGGGGAGGACGGCGGCTCGCGGGCGGGCGACGGGCTACTGTCCGGCCGTGGCCGCCTCCTACCGCATCGCCGAGGCCGCCGCGCTCCTCGGGGTGAGCGACGACACCGTGCGGCGCTGGATCGACAGCGGCCGGCTGCCGGCCCGCCGCCAGGGCGGTGGCCCGGCGCAGGTCGCCGGCGCGGACCTCGCGCGGGTGGCCGCCGGGCTGCACGAGGCGCCGGAGCCGGGGACGACGCGCGGCTCGTCGGCCCGCAACCGGCTCACCGGCATCGTCACGCGCGTCCTCCGCGACACCGTGATGGCCCAGGTGGAGATCCAGGCCGGGCCGTTCCGGGTGGTCTCGCTGATGTCGCGGGAGGCCGCGGACGAGCTGGGCCTGGAGGTCGGCGTCCGGGCGGTGGCCACGGTCAAGGCCACCCAGGTCAGCATCGACGTCCCCTGACCCGGTGACCGAGACGCAGTCTCGGATCCGCTGCCCATGGAGCACGCGCAGTCGCGGCTGGATTTCGTATAACCTCCCGCACACGCGGACGGTGCCACGCCGGTCCGACCGACCGGAGGTGTCGATGAGCAGGCGCGCCCCTCTCGTGCTCCCCCTCGCGGCGGCCCTGGTGCTCACCGCCTGCGGCGGGTCGTCGGACGACGGGGCGGCGGGGACGACGGCGGCACCGGGCTCGTCGGGCGCCGGGCTCGGCGGCACCCTGACCGTCTTCGCGGCCGCCTCCCTGACCGACGTCTTCACCGAGCTGGGCGAGCAGCTGGAGCAGGAGAACCCCGGCCTCGACGTGCAGTTCAACTTCGCCGGCAGCTCCGCGCTCGCCACCCAGCTCACCCAGGGCGCCCCGGCCGACGTGTTCGCCTCGGCCAACGAGACGCAGATGACCGTGGTGACCGACGCCGGGCTGCAGGCCGAAGACCCGGCCGTCTTCACCTCCAACGTCCTGCAGATCGCCGTCCCGGAGGGCAACCCCGCCGGGGTGACCGGCCTGGCCGACTTCGGGCGGGAGGACCTGACCCTGGCGGTCTGCGCCCCGGAGGTGCCGTGCGGGGCGGCCGCCGAGGACGTCTTCGCCGCCGCCGGCACCACCGCCGTGCCCGACACCCTGGAGGAGGACGTGCGGGCCGCGGTCACCAAGGTCGAACTGGGTGAGGTCGACGCCGCGCTGGTCTACACGACCGACGTCACCGCCGCCGGCGACGCCGTCGAGGGGCTGGACTTCCCGGAGGCCGAGGACGCGGTCAACGACTACCCGATCGTGACGCTCGCCGACGCCCCCAACCCCGACGCGGCGGCCGCCTTCGTCGACCTCGTCGAGTCCGAGGCGGGGCAGCAGGCGCTCACCGACGCCGGCTTCCGGACCCCGTGAGACGACGGGAACCCGGCGTCCCGCTGCCGCTGCTCGTCCCCGCGCTGCTCGCGGTCGTCTTCCTCGTCCTGCCGCTGGTCGGGCTCGTCGTCCGGGCGCCGTGGGGTGGACTGTGGCCGCAGCTGACCGCGCCGGCCGTCGGCCAGGCCCTGCGGCTCTCGCTGGTCACCGCCACGCTCGCGACGGTGCTCTCGCTGGTGCTCGGCGTGCCGCTGGCCTGGGTGCTGGCCCGCTCCCGCATCCGCGGGCGGTCGGTGCTGCGGGCCCTGGTCACCGTGCCGCTGGTGCTGCCGCCGGTGGTGGGCGGGGTCGCGCTGTTCCTGGTGCTGGGCCGGCAGGGCATCGTCGGCCGCTGGCTGGACCAGACCTTCGACGTCACGATCCCGTTCACCACGACGGCGGTGGTGATCGCCGAGACCTTCGTGGCGATGCCGTTCCTCGTCATCAGCGTGGAGGGCGCCCTGCGCGCGGCCGACGCGCGCTTCGAGGACGCCGCGGCCACCCTGGGCGCCGACCGGTGGACGACGTTCCGCCGGGTCACCCTCCCGCTGGTCGCCCCGGGGATCGCCGCCGGCGCGGTGCTGTGCTGGGCCCGCGCGCTCGGCGAGTTCGGCGCCACGATCACCTTCGCCGGCAACTTCCCGGGGACGACGCAGACGATGCCGCTGGCCGTCTACCTGGCGCTCCAGCGGGACCCGGAGGCGGCGATCGTCCTCTCGCTCGTGCTGCTCGTCGTCTCGCTGGCGACGCTGCTCCTGTTGCGCGACCGCTGGCTGTCCCGGGCGGCCGCGTGAGCCTCACCGCCGACGTCCGGGTCACCCGCGGCACGGCCACGGTCAACGTGGCGGTGGACGTCGCCGACGGGGAGGTGCTCGCCGTCCTCGGGCCGAACGGGGCGGGCAAGTCCACCCTGCTGCGGGTGCTCGCCGGCCTGCTCCCCCCCGACGGCGGCCGGGTGGTGGTCGACGGCCGTGACACCTGGGACGACGTCGCGGCCGGCGTGCACGTGCCCGCCCACGAGCGCCGCCTCGGGATGGTGTTCCAGGACCACCTGCTCTTCCCGCACCTGACGGTCACCGACAACGTCGCCTTCGGCCTGCGCACGCGCGGGGTGGGCCGGGCCGCGGCCCGCGCCGCCGCAGGGGGGTGGCTGGCGCGGGTGGGCCTCGAGGGCCTCGGCGACCGCCGCCCCGGGCAGCTCTCCGGCGGGCAGGCGCAGCGGGCCGCGCTGGCCCGCGCGCTGGTCGGCGACCCCGCCGTCCTGCTGCTCGACGAGCCGCTGTCGGCGCTGGACGCCCGCACCCGGCTCACCGTCCGCGCGGAGCTGCGCCGGCACCTGGCCGGCTTCGGCGGCAGCACGGTGCTGGTCACCCACGACCCGGTCGACGCCATGGCGCTGGCCGATCGGGTGGTCGTCGTCGAGGAGGGCCGGGTGGTCCAGGCCGGCGCCCCGGCCGACGTCAGTCGGCACCCGCGCACCGACTACGTGGCCCGGCTGGTCGGGCTGGCGCTGCTGCCGGGCACCGGCGCGGGCACGTCGGTGCGGCTGGACGGCGGGGGCACCGTGGCCGTGGCCGAGGAGACCTCGGGGCCGGTGTTCGTCGCCGTCCGCCCCGAGTCGGTGGCCCTCTACCTGAGCGCGCCGCACGGCAGCCCGCGCAACGTCTGGCCCGCCCGCCTGGTCTCCGCGACCCCGCACGGGGCGACGGTGCGCTGCGAGCTGGACGGCGAGGTGCCGCTGGTCGCCGACGTCACCGCGACCGCCTTCGCCGAGCTGGGCCTGGTTCCCGGGTCGCAGGTGTGGGCCACGGTGAAGGCCTCCGAGGTCGCCGTCTACGCCCGCTGACCGGCCTTTGTGGCCACGAAGGCCCGTTTCCGGACGGCCTTCGTGGCCACAAAGGCCGGTCCTGGCAGGGTGGGGGTGTGAGTTCAGTCGCGGGGCTGGTCCTCGCCGCGGGGGGCGGCCGTCGCTACGGGATGCCCAAGGCGCTGGTCGAGTACGAGGGCAGCCTGCTGGTCGAGCGGGCGGTCCGGACGGCGCGGGCGGTGTGCGACCCGGTGCTCGTCGTCCTCGGCGCCCGGGCCGTCGACGTCTGGCGCACCGCCGACCTCGACGGGGCCACCGTGCTGGCCAACCGCGACTGGGAGACCGGCATGGCGTCGTCGCTGCGCACCGGGCTGGAGGGCCTGCGCGGGTGGCCTGGGCAGATCGACGCCGCGCTGGTCCTGCTGGTGGACATGCCCGGGATGACGCCGGCCGCGCTGGAGCGGCTGGCCGCGCACGCCGCCCCGGACGCCCTGGCCGTGGCGGCCTACGACGGGGTCCGCGGCCACCCGGTGCTGCTCGGGCGCGAGCACTGGGCCGGCGTGGCGGAGACCGCGACCGGGGACGAGGGCGCCCGCCGATACCTCGCCGCGCACCGGGTCAGCGAGGTCGACTGCACGGGGCTGGCGGATCCGACCGACCTCGACGTGCCGCCCGGCGGGGTACCGTCGGCGCCGTGATCGCCCGGGTCGTGGACACGCCGCTGTCGGTCGCCGAGCACGAGGACGCCGTGGCGGACAAGGCGGCCGGCGCGGTCGTCTCGTTCGCCGGCGTGGTGCGTGACCACGACGGCGGCCGGTCGGTGACCGAGCTGGAGTACGTGGGCCACCCGACCGCGGAGGAGCTCATCGCCGAGATCGCCGCGGAGTTCGCCGCCCGGCCCGAGGTGCACGCCGTGGCGGTGTCGCACCGGGTCGGCATGCTCGGCATCGGCGACGTCGCCCTGGCCTGCGCGGTCAGCGCCTCCCACCGCGGGCAGGCCTTCACCGCCTGCGCCGAGCTCGTCGACGAGGTGAAGAAGCGGCTGCCGATCTGGAAGCGGCAGGTCTTCACCGACGGCGAGGAGGAGTGGGTCGCCTGCCCGTAGGCCCCGTCCCGCTTCAGTCGTCGACCAGCACGACCTCGTACTGGTCCGCCGTCGGAGGGACGCCGGTGTCGAACTTGGCGTTCACCACGGCCAGCTCGCCGTCGTACCGGATCGCGGTGGCCGGACTCTGGAAGCGCTCGTCGGTGATCTCCTCCCGCACGGTCCCCGACGTCAGGTCCCGGCTCAGCCGGACCTCGACCACCCGGTTGTCGGGGTTGCGCACCACCCACAGCCGGCGACCGTCGAGCACGAGCCCGTCGGCGTTGGGCGCGCTCACCCCCGTGATCAGCGCGCTGGCGCCGGACTCCGGGTCGACGGTGTACAGCTGGCCGGTGCCGGAGTGGGCGACGATGAGCGTCCCGCCGGAGCGGGTGGCGACGATCCCGTTGAGGTTGAACTCGCCGCTGGTGTCGGCCGCCGGGCCGCTCAGGGCGAGCGTCCTCGCCTCCCCCGGCTCCCCGTCGTCCAGCGGCACGAAGTAGAGCTGGGCCTGCAGGCTGTCGGTGAACCAGGCGCCGTCGCGGGTGACGGTGACGTCGTTGACGAAGGACGTCGTCGGGTCGTCGAGCTGGTGGGTGGCGACGGTCTCGCCGGAACGGGTGTCGTACACGTAGCCCTGGCCCGTGTAGCCCCCGGCGACGAACAGCAGCCGGTGCCGGTTGTCGGCGTCCATGCCCACGGCCAGGCGCCCGTCCGGGGCGTCGATGAACAGCTCGGCCGTCCGCTCGCGGAGATCGCCGCGGAAGACGTCGCCGCGGAACAGGTCGCCGGCGTAGAAGGTGGCGCCCCGGCCCTGGGCGATGCCCTCGGCGGAGCTGGCGCCGGGCAGGACGATGACGTCGTCCCCGGGCGCTGCGGCGGCCGGGCCGCCGGTGCCCGCGAGGAGGCCGAGGACGGCGCCCAGGAGCACCGTCGTGCGTGCGGGGGAGAGTGACCTGGGCATCGGTGCCTCCTGGTCGGACCGCGGCGCGCGGGGCTCCCAACCATGGCACCGCGGCGTCGTTGCCGGAAGAGGCGTCCGGGCGTCGGGCCGCCCGGTCAGTGCCCGGTCGAGCCGATGTCCGGGCCCGGCGGCGGGTCGGGGGGCTTCATGCCGGCGGCCATGAGGGTGCTGAGCATCCGCGCCACCGTCTCCACCAGCGGGAGGTCGCGCGTGGCGCTGCGCGGCCGGGCGCGGAAGCCGACCGCGCACAGGGTGCCGAACAGCTCGCCGTCCGCGGTGACCAGCGGGACGCCGAGGTAGGAGGCGACCCGGCGCACCGGCCCCATGGAGCGGGCCGCGTACTCGGGGACGGCCGCGGTCACGGTGGCGGCCCGCGGCGCCTCCCCGGCGACCATGAGGCGGCAGAAGCTCTCCTCCCACGGGAGGGACGCCCCCGGTGGCAGCACCGTCGCCGGGTGGGCGTGCAGCACGACCTGACGGTCGTCGATCACGCGGGTCACCGTCCACACGTCCCAGCCGAGCTGCTCGTGCAGGAACTGCAGGGCGCCGTGGGCGGCGTCGGCGAAGTCGCGCCACGGCGCGACATCGGTGATGCCCGGTTCTGGAACCATGTCGTCCAGTGTCCCAGCGCGCCGCCGCACCGGCCGCCGCACCGGCCGCCGTCCGGTCAGCCGGCCCCGGTCACTGTCGCGCGGGCACCCCGTCGTCGTCCTGCGGCCGGCGGCGGTCGTCGTCCTCGCGGAGCTCGGCCTCCTCCGCCTCGCCCTCCAGGCGCCGTGCCTCGCCGGCCACCCTCGCCGCAGCGTCCCCGTGCGACTCCCCGTAGACCTCCTCGGCGCGGCCGATGAGCTCGTCGGCCTTCGCCTTGGCCCTGCCCCAGATGCTCATGCGCCCATTGTCCGGCGTCGTGATCAGCGGCGCAGCAGTCTCCGGCGCGTCGTCACCGGTGCACCGAGTCGCGGATCTCGCCGACCAGCTCCTCGAGGATGTCCTCCAGCGCGACGACGCCCAGCACCGCGCCGTCCTGGGTCACCGCGGCGAACTGCGCGCCGTCGGCCTGCATGGTCTGCAGGGTGGTGCGCAGGTCGCCGGTGGCCGGCACACGGGGGAGCGGACGGGTGATGTCGGAGACCCGCACGTCGGGCTCGCCGTCGGCCACGAGCACGTCCTTCACGTGCACGTAGCCGGTGAACACGCCGTCGCGGACCACCGGGAAGCGGGAGAAGCCGGTGCGGGCGGCGGCGCGCTCGACGGCGAGCGCGCCGTCGTCCGGGCGCACGGTGGTCAGCTGCGTGCGGGGGATGAGCACCGACCGGGTGTCGCGGTCCTCCAGCGTGAGGGCGCCGGTGAGCAGGTCGTGCCCCCGCTTGTCGAGCAGCCCGCCGGCGCGCGACTGGTCGAGCAGCCCGGCCACCTCGTCGCGGGTGAAGGAGCTGGTGACCTCGTCCTTGGGCTCGACCCGCAGCAGCCTCAGGACGCCGTTGGCCAGGGCGTTGAGGACGACGATCACCGGCTTGAGCACGGTGACCACGGCCGAGAGGGGTGGGGCCAGCGCGAGCGCGGCGCGGTCCGGGCCGGCCAGGGCCAGGTTCTTCGGCACCATCTCGCCGATCACCACGTGCAGCGCCACCACGACGGTGAGCGCGAGGACGAAGGAGATCGGGTGGACCAGCGCCTCCGGCACGCGCAGCGCGTCGAAGACCGGCTCCAGCAGGTGCGCCACGGCCGGTTCACCGATGGCGCCCAGGCCCAGCGAGCACACGGTGATGCCCAGCTGCGCGCCGGCCATCATCAGCGAGACCCGCTCCATCGCCGCCAGCGTGGTGGCGGCCCGGCGGGACCCGGCCTCGGCCAGCGGCTCGATCGAGGAACGCCGCGCCGAGATCAGCGCGAACTCGGCCCCCACGAAGAAGGCGTTGGCCAGCAGCAGGACGACGGCGACCGCCACCCCGGCCCAGTCAGGCACCGTCGGCCTCCCCGTCCTCGGCGGACAGCGCGCCGACCAGCGCGCGGTCCACGCGGGTGCCGTCGAGGGCCTCCACCTCGACCCACACGCCGCCGGGGTGGCCCTCGGCCTGGCCGGCCAGCTCGGCGGGCAGCCGCCGCAGGGCGGTCACCCGGTCACCGGGCTCGGGGATGCGCCCCAGCTGGTGCAGCACGAGGCCGCCGATCGTCTCGTAGTGCCGGTCGGCGGGGACGGCCAGACCGGTGAGCGCGCTGACCTCGTCCGGCCGCAGCAGCCCCGACACCGACCAGGTGCCGTCGCCGCGGTCGACGACGTCCTGCTCGCCGTCCTCGTCGTGCTCGTCGGACACCGCCCCGACCAGCTCCTCGACGAGGTCCTCGACGGTCACCACGCCGTCGGTGCCGCCGTACTCGTCGACGACGACGGCCATCTGCAGGCCGCCGCGGCGCAGGTCGGCCAGGAGGTCGTCGAGCTGCCGGGAGGTCGGGACGAACCGCGGCGGCACCATCACCCGCTCCACCGGGACGCTGCCGCGCTGCTCGCGCGGCACCGCGAGCGCGTGTTTCACGTGGACCATCCCGACGACGTCGTCCGCGCCGGCCCCGGACACGACGGGGAACCGCGAGTGCCCGGACTCGCGTGCGGTGGTGAGGACGGCGGCGACCGGGGCGTCCACCTCGACGGTGGTCATCCGGATCCGCGGGGTGGCGACGTCGCTGGCCCGCAGCTCACCGAAGGCCAGTCCGCGCTCGAGCAGCGTCGCCGTCCCGGCGGGCAGGGTGCCGACGGTGCGCGAGCGGCGGACCAGGGAGGTGAGCTCCTCCGGGGACCGGGCCGAGGCCAGCTCCTCCTGCGGCTCGACGCCGAACAGCCGGCGCAGGATGCCGTTGGCCCAGCCGTTGAGCAGCCGGATGACCAGCGCGGTGCCCGTGGTGAAGCCGCGCTGGAAGCCCGAGACCCGCTTGGCCACGCCCAGCGGCGCCGAGATCGCCAGGTTCTTCGGCACCAGCTCGCCGAAGACCATGGTCAGCGCGGTCGCGAGCACCAGGGCGAGCGTGATCGACACCGAGCGCGCGGCGCCGCCGGAGAGCCCGGCCGAGGCCAGGGGCCCCTCCAGCAGTGCCGCGATGGAGGGCTCGGCGACGAACCCGATGGCCAGGTTGGTGACCGTGATGCCGAGCTGGGCGCCCGACAGCTGGGTCGACAGCGTCTGCATCGCGGTCAGGACGCCGCCGGCGCGGGGCCGGCCGGCCGCGGCCTCGCGCTCGACGGTGGCGCGGTCGACGGTGACCAGCGCGAACTCGAAGGCGACGAAGGCGGCGCAGGCGAGGACGAGGAGGACGCCGACGCCGACGAGCAGCCACTCGGTCATCGGGGGCCGGGAGCGTGCCGGCGCGCGGCGGCGCGTCCGGTCAGCGGCAGTTCGGGGGGCTTGCGATGGTGAGGCAGCGCCTTCACGGGGGCGGGATCATCCTCCGGCGAACGGGGGCAGCACGTCGACGACCGCCCCGGGTTCCAGGACCAACGCGCGGTCCCGGGTCTGCGTTCCGTCGACCAGGAAACTGCAGGCGGTGAGCACCCGCTCCAGCCGCTCCCCGTGCGCGTCGACGATCTGCCCGACGAGCTCCTCGAGGGTGCCCGCGGTGCGGGTCTCGGTGTCCACGCCGGCGGCGGCGCGGGCCCCGGCGAAGTAGCGGACGGTGACGTCGCTCCCGGTGCTCATGGTTCGCCTCCGCGCTCGCTCCGCCCCTCGCTCGCAGAGCTCGCCGCGATGCTCACTCGCTGTCGGCTCACGGGCTCAGCCGCCGATCGCCGACATCGGGCGCGAGGGCTGCAGGAAGCTCGGGTCGTCGATGCCGTGCCCGGGCAGCTTGCCGAGCGTGGCGATCCGCCAGCGGTCGGCCAGCTCCTCGTCGGTCGCGCCCTCCCGCATCGGCGTCCGCAGGTCGGACTCCTCGCGGGCGAACAGGCAGTTGCGGACCTGCCCGTCGGCGGTGAGCCGGGTCCGGTCGCAGGTGCCGCAGAAGGAGCGGGTCACCGAGGCGATGACGCCGACGGTCGCCGGGCCGCCGTCGACCAGCCACCGCTCGGCGGGGGCCGAGCCGCGCTCCTCGGTGTCCGGGGTGAGGGTGTGCGCCGCCGACAGCCGCTCGAGGATGTCCTCGGCGGTGACCATGCGGCCGCGGGTCCAGGCGTGGTGGGCGTCCAGCGGCATCTGCTCGATGAAGCGCAGCTGGTAGCCGTGCTCCAGGCAGAAGTCCAGCAGCGGGACGGCGTCGACGTCGTTCATGCCGTGCAGGAGCACGGCGTTGACCTTCACCGGGGTGAGGCCGGCGGCCTGGGCGGCGGCGAGGCCGGCCAGCACGTCGTCGAGCCGGTCGCGCATGGTGAGCTGCTTGAACCGGTCGCGGTCGAGGGTGTCGAGGCTGACGTTGATCCGGTCCAGCCCGGCCTCGGCCAGCGCCGGCGCGACCCGGGACAGGCCGATCGCGTTCGTCGTCAGGCTGACCTCGGGGCGCGGCCGCAGCGCGGTGGCTGCCGCGACGATGCCCACGAGGCCCGGGCGCAGCAGCGGCTCGCCGCCGGTGAAGCGGACCTCGCGGATGCCGAGGCGCTCCACGCCGATGCGGACCAGCCGGGCGATCTCGTCGTCGGTCAGCACCTCCACCTTGGGCAGCCAGTCCAGCCCCTCGGGCGGCATGCAGTAGGTGCAGCGCAGGTTGCAGCGGTCGGTCAGGGACACGCGCAGGTCGGTGGCCACCCGGCCGTGCCGGTCGACCAGCCCGCCGGTGCCGGGCACCGGGTCGGGACGGCGCAGCACCGGGTCGGGCAGCGGGCTCGTCGAGGTCACCCCTCGAATGTAGTGGCCGACGGCGACACCGCGCCGCCGTGCTGACGTGCGACGGGGGCGGCCGGTGTCCCGGTCGCCCCCGTCGGGTGGAGTGCGGTCAGCCGATCGGGGTGGGGTCCACCGGCTCCGGCGGCACCGGCACCGAGCCCTGGATGCGGTTGCGGGCCTGGCAGTCGCTGGTGCAGTCGGTGGCGCCCGCCGACAGCTCGATGGCGTCCTCGCCGAGGACGCCGCCCATCCGGCCGCCGGAGGCCACCGACCACCGGCTCGTCGTCCCGTCCTGGGCGAGCTTCGTGGCCACCTGGGGGCTGTCCTTGCCGAGCAGCATCTGGTGCGTCGCGTCGCCGGTCACGCCGTCCCCGAAGTTCACCTTCCCGGTGAACTCGTTGACGAAGTAGAAGAGCGTCGGGCCGAGGGTGTGCACGTACTCGACGGGGCCGCCGAACTCCTGCTCCATCTGGAAGATGCCGCCCTGCGGGGCGTCCTTCGCCTGCACCTTCAGCTTGCCGCCCGCCGTGGCGAACTCGGCGACGACCACGCCGTCGCGCAGTCGCAGCTCGGTGAGGCGGACCCCGCGCAGCTGGGCGGCGGTCAGCTGCGGCACCTTCGAGGCGAAGACGACGGTCGGGGCGGTGACCATGCGCTGCGGGTCCGGGGCGCCGGTGAGGGTGTACCGGTGGACGCCCAGCGTGGCCGGGTCGATGGTGAAGGTGACGTGCCGGCCCGTGACGGCGATCGGGCCGGTGGGCGTGACGTCCCGCAGGCGGGCCTCCCGCCCGGCGGCGGGGTCGGTGGTGCGGCCGTTGACGGTGACCGCGAAGTCGCCGCTGCCGCTGGCGGCCTCGCCTCCGCCGCCGTCCTCGACGGAGACGGCGTCGTCACCGCCCTTCGCGGCGGCGGTGCCGGGGGCGAGCGAGACGGCCAGGGCGAGCAGCGCGGCGCACAGCAGGCGCGGGCGGGAGGTCGCGGACACGGGGCTCCTTCGGGAGGCGGTGCGTCCGCGTGTGCGGTCGCTCACACAGAGTGCATGAAGCTTCATGCAGTGGCCCCGGGGACACGCGGCTCGCGCGCGGAAACTGGCGGCGCGGCGTCGGCGGTCGTTGCTACCGTCTCCGGGCCACCCGAGAGACCGGCGGGCAGCCCCGCACTCGCTCGTGGCCAGGAAGCGCGAGAGTCCCGTGTCGCCCCGCACCGTCTTCGGTCCGTACGCCCGTCTGTTCACCGTGCCCGGCTCGGTGGCCTTCTCCCTCGCCGGCTGGGTCGGCCGGCTCCCGGCGCCCATGCTCGGTCTCGGCGCCGTGCTGCTCGTGGAGGGCGAGACCGGCAGCTACGGCGTCGCCGGTGCCGTCTCGGGCACGCTGGCGCTCAGCTACGGCCTGGCCGGCCCCCAGTGGGCCCGCGCCATGGACCGCCGCGGCCAGGGGACGGTGCTCCGCCTGGCCATGGCCGCGTTCCTCCTCACCGGCGTCGCGTTCGTCGTCTCCGTCGTCGCCGGTGGGCCGCGGTGGAGCTGGTTCCTGCTGGCCGCGGTGGCCGGCGCCTGCGGTCCCAACATCGGCTCGCTGGTGCGCGCGCGGTGGTCGGCGGTCCTCGACCCGGTCTCCCGGCAGACGGCCTACGCCTTCGAGGCGGTGGCCGACGAGGTGGTCTTCGTGCTCGGCCCGCCGCTGGTCACGCTCCTGGCCACGCTGATCGCCCCACCGGTCGGGTTCCTCACCGGCGTCGGCTTCGGCGTCGTCGGCGGGCTGTGGCTGGCCGCCCAGCGGGCCACCGAGCCCCCCGTCCACCCGGTCGACGCGACCGCGCCGTCCCGGCGGTGGTCGGTGCTCACGCCGACGCTGCTGGTCGTCGTCGTCACGTACCTGGCGGTCGGCACGGTGTTCGGCGCGATCGACGTCGTGGTCGTCGGGTTCGCCGAGGCGGAGGGGGCGCAGGCCCTGTCCGGCGCGGCGCTGGCCGTCTTCGCCGGCGGCAGCCTCGTCGCCGGCCTCGTCTACGGCCTGGCCCGGCTGCCCGGCACGCTCGCCGCCCGCTTCGTCGGGACGGCGGTCGCCTTCGGGCTGGCCGCGCAGCTGCTGTGGAGCGTGGGCTCGCTGCCGGTGCTCATCGGCTGCGGCTTCCTCGCCGGCCTCACCATCGCGCCGGTGCTGGTCTCGGGGACGTCGCTGGTGGAGTCGCGCGTGGCGCCCGGCGTCCTCACCGAGTCGCTGGCCTGGACGATCACGGGGCTCACCCTCGGCGTCACGGCCGGGTCGGCGCTGGCCGGTGCGGCCGTGGACGCGTGGGGCGCGGAGGCGGCCTTCGCCGTCCCGGCCCTCGCCGCGGCGCTGGCCGCGCTGCTGGCCCTCGGCGGGTCGCCGTTCCTGCGCCGGGTGGACGACGCGCTGCCGCATGGTGGAAGCCGCCGGGTTGAGCGGGAGACGGCCGGGTAGCCCTCGCCGCGGCAGGCTGCGCGCCGTCCGGTCGCGCGCGGCGCCCCCATCCGTCGAGAGGAGCACCCGTGGCAACCGTGCCCACGATCCGGCTCAACAACGGTGTCGAGATCCCGCAGCTCGGGTTCGGCGTCTACCAGGTCCCGCCCGAGGACACCGCCGACGCGGTCGCCGCCGCGCTCGAGGTCGGCTACCGGCACATCGACACCGCGGAGATGTACGGCAACGAGAAGGGCGTCGGGGAGGGCATCCGCAACGCCGGCGTCGACCGCGACGAGGTCTTCATCACCAGCAAGCTGAGCAACGCCGCGCACCGCCGCGACGACGCGCTGCGCGCCTTCGACCAGACGCTGGCCGACCTCGGCACCGACCACCTCGACCTGTTCCTGGTCCACTGGCCGCTGCCCGGCATCGACGTCGACTACGTCGAGACGTGGAAGGCGATGGAGGAGATCTACGCCGGCGGGCGGTGCCGCGCGATCGGCGTCTCCAACTTCACCGCCACCCACCTGCGGCGGCTGTTCGCCGAGACCGACGTGCGCCCGGCGGTCAACCAGATCGAGGTGCACCCCTACCTCGCGCAGGAGGAGCTGCGGGCGTTCGGCGCCGAGCACCAGATCGTGACCGAGGCGTGGTCGCCGATCGCCCAGGGCAAGGTGCTCGGCGACCCGGCCATCACCGCGATCGCCGAGCAGCTGGGCCGCACGCCGGCCCAGGTGGTGCTGCGCTGGCACATCCAGCGCGGGGACGTCGTCTTCCCGAAGTCGGTCACCCGCTCGCGGGTCGAGGAGAACTTCGCGCTGTTCGACTTCGAGCTCGACGACTCGGCCATGGCCGCCCTCACCGGCCTGGACCGCGGCGAGCGCACCGGCCCGGACCCGGACACCTTCGACTACGTCCCCGGCTGACCCTGGTGGAGTCGCTCGGGAGCGGTCCCCGCACTCGAGCGACTCCACTCAGCCCGTGCGGAGCAGGGCCGCCCGCACGATCGCCAGCACCGTCTCGCCGTCCACACCCGCCGCGCGGGCCCGGGCGGCGAGGTCGGCGGCGGCGCGGCGCAGCTCCTCCTCGGCCGGGGCCTTCGGGCGGCCGGTGACGACCGTGCCCGTGCGGCGCCGGCTGGCCACCAGCCCCGCGGCCTCCAGTTCCGCGTAGGCCCGCCCCACCGTGCCGACCGCCACGCCCAGGTCGGCGGCCAGGGCCCGCATGGTGGGCAGCCGGGCACCCTCGGCCAGCAGCCCGGCGTCGACGTAGGCGGCGATCTGCCGGCGGATCTGCTCGTACGGCGGCGTCGCGGCCGCGACGTCGACCGTGATGTCCAGGGCCATGGCGGTCAGGCGGCCACCGGCCGGTCCGCCGGGACGCCGGGTGCCCGGACACAGGCCACCACCGCCCCGGCCAGCAGGGCGCTGACCCCGCAGCCGCCCAGGCCGATCCCGAGGACGCCGAGCACCGGGTGTCCGGTCGAGGTGGACACGCTCCACACCGCGCTGCCGGCGGTGGCCAGCAACCCGCCGGCGACCACGAGCGTCGTCGCGGTGGCCCCGCGCAGCACCCGGTGCGCCGACGCGGACCGCAGCGCGGCCTCGGCCCGCGCGTCCTCGGTCGCCACGGCCGGGCGGCTGGCGACGATCCACAGCGTCGCGGCCGTCGCGGCGGCCAGCACGAGCAGCCCGAGGGCGGCCGGCAGCCCGTAGACGGGCCCGGGGAACGGGCTCGCGGTGGCCGTGACGGGTGGGGCCTCGACCAGGAGGCTGCGGCCGTCGGGTGCCGCGGTGACGGCGCCGGCGACGACGGTCAGCAGCACCACCCCCGCCGCGATGCCGGCTCCGCGGACCAGCCACCGGGGCGCCGCGTCGAGCAGACCGCGGCGCTCCAGCCGGGCCCGGCGCACCGTGCCGGCGGGCCGCGGCCACGTCAGCTCGGCGAGGGCGAGGACCACGGTGTGGACGACGCCGAACACGATCGGGACCAGGAGCGCGGTGACCCCCAGGCTGCCGGGGGAGGGGTCGCCGAGGCGCGTCGTCCCCACCCACAGCGCGGCGGCCGCCCCGCCTCCGAGCGCGGCGGCGGAGCCGTACCGGGCGTGCCGCCGGGCGGTGGCCACCGTCTGCTCCCGGCTGGGCGGCGAGCGGCGGAGCAGGCCGGTGGCGACCACGGTGGCCATCCCGGCGAGGACCGGCAGCAGGACGAGCAGGCTCACGGACACTCCCATTGACTCAGATGAATGAGACAATGGCGCGTGCCCCGCGCCGCGGCAAGACCCTGCGGAGCGCCGGGGACGCGTTCTGCGCGGCGGAGTGCTCCGCTCAGTCGGTGGTGACGAAGTCGATGAGCTCCTCGACCCGCCCGATCAGCGCCGGCTCCAGGTCGGTCCACGTGCGCACCCGGGCGAGGATGCGCTGGGCCCACACGTAGCCGGTGTCGTCCTCCCAGCCCAGCCGCCGGCAGATCCCCTCCTTCCACGACTCGCCCTTGGGCACGGTCGGCCACGCCTTGATCCCGACCACCTGCGGCTTGACCGCCTGCCAGATGTCGATGAAGGGGTGGCCGACGACCAGCGCGTGCGCTCCGGTGACCTGGTCGGCGATCCGCGACTCCTTCGAGCCGGTCACCAGGTGGTCGACGAGGACGCCCAGCCGCCGTCCGGAGGAGGGGCGGAAGTCGCGGACGATGGCCGGCAGGTCGTCGACGCCGTGCAGCGGCTCGACCACGACGCCCTCGATGCGCAGGTCGTGGCCCCACACCTTCTCCACCAGCTCGGCGTCGTGCTTGCCCTCGACGTAGATGCGGCCCTCGCGAGCGACCCGGGCGCGCGCGCCGACGACGTAGGTGGAGCCGGAGGCGCTGCGCTGCGGGCCGGACGGGGCGTTCTGCTTCGGCCGGACGAGCACGACCGGGCGGCCGTCGACCCAGAAGCCGGGGCCCAGCGGGTAGGCGCGGACCTTCCCGAAGCGGTCCTCGAGGTGGACGACGTCCTTCTCGCAGCGCACGACGGCGCCGACGAACCCGCTGCTCGGGTCCTCGACGACGACGTCCCGGAGCGCCTCCACCTGCGGCGGCGGCTTCTTCACGGTGCGCGGGTGGACCAGGTCGTCGTACGGCGAGCGGGGAGGCACGCCGTCCAGGATGAGCAGCCGCACCCCGGAGGGCGGCGGCGACGCGCCGGGACGGTGGGTGACGCGACACGCCCGGCGGTGCGGCGATCGCGGAGAGTCACTCTCCCGCCCGGCGGCGTCGGGCGATCCGGTTGCGCGCCATCTATCGGCTCCTGACCTGCGGGGACGGTCCACCCCGGGGCATGGCGGCGGTCGACTCCGATGGGTGCGTGTGCGCTCTCCGGGCGTGTCGTGTGACCGGTCTCGTTTCGTCGGCCCGGCCCCGGTCACCCATCAGGTGACCGTGACACCCCGTGCTCAGATGGGAGCGACGAACGACGATGATCGGTACCGAGACCATCAGCCGTGTGATCGGCAAGGACGTCTACGACCAGTCCGGCGAGAAGATCGGATCGGCGTCGGAGGTCTACCTCGACGACGAGACCGGCCAGCCCGAGTGGGTCACCGTGCGCACCGGCCTGTTCGGCACCAAGGAGTCCTTCGTCCCGATCCGGGACGCGGACCTGACCGATGACGGGCTCCGGGTACCGGTGAGCAAGAGCGCCGTCAAGGACGCCCCGAAGATCGACACCGACGGGCACCTCTCGCCGCAGGAGGAGCAGGAGCTCTACCGGTACTACAACCTGGAGTCGAGCGCCGGGACGGCCGGGACGGGCCGCACCGACACCCGGACCGAGTCGACCACCGGCATGGCGACCACCGGGATGACCGACCGGGACCGTGACCTGACCGACCGGGACCGCGACCTGACCGGCCGGGACCGGGACCTGACCGGCACCGACGCCGGCCACGCCCGGCACACCGACACCCGCCCCGCCGTCGGCCGCGACACCTCCGGCCCCACGACGGACAACGCGATGACGCGCTCGGAGGAGCGGCTCGACGTCGGCACCCGCCGCGAGGAGGTCGGGCGCGCCCGGCTGCGCAAGTACGTCGTGACCGAGAACCAGACCGAGACGGTGCCGGTCTCCCGCGAGGAGGTCCGGGTCGAGCGCGAGCCGATCACCGACGCCAACATCGGCAACGCGATGGACGGCCCCGCGATCTCCGAGGAGGAGCACGAGGTCACGCTGCACGCCGAGCGTCCGGTCGTGGAGAAGCAGGCCGTCCCCGTCGAGCGCGTGCGCCTCGACAAGGAGACGGTCACCGACACCGAGACCGTCAACGCCGACGTCCGCAAGGAGCGGATCGACGTGGACGGCGGCACCGCGGGCACCGGCGTCCGGGACGACGTGACCGGCCGTGACGACCGCAGCCTCAAGGAGAAGGCCAAGGACGCCCTGGACCGTGACCGGGACGGCCGGATCGGCTGACCCGACCGCCCCGAACGGCGCCCGCCCGGCTCGCCCGGGCGGGCGCCGTCGCGTGGAGGGCGCCATCCGGACGACCGCCCGTCGCCCGGACACCGCAGGTGGGATGCTCAGTACGTGAGTGAGACCACGCTGGAGCCGGTGTCCGCCCCGCGCGAGGGCTTCACCGGCCCCGAGGACCTGGCCGCGGCCCTGGAGGGCACCGGGTACCTGCCCGACGAGGGGCTGGCCACCGCCGCCTACCTAGCCCTGGCGATGCACCGGCCGCTGTTCCTCGAGGGTGAGGCCGGCGTCGGCAAGACCGCGCTGGCCCAGGCGCTGGCCCAGGTGACCGGCCGCCCGCTGTACCGGCTGCAGTGCTACGAGGGCCTGGAGGCCAGCCAGGCGCTCTACGACTGGGACTTCGGCCGGCAGCTGCTGCACCTGCGGGCCGCGGAGGCCGCGCACGCCACCGGCGACACCGAGACGCTGGAGGCCTCCCTCTACGACCGCCGGTTCCTGCTGGCCCGCCCGTTGCTGCAGGCCCTGGAGGACTCGCCGTCCGTACTGCTGGTCGACGAGGTCGACCGCGCCGACGACGAGTTCGAGGCGTTCCTGCTCGAGGTGCTCTCGGACTTCACCATCTCCATCCCGGAGCTGGGCACCATCCGCGCGGCCACCCCGCCGCTGGTCATCCTCACGTCCAACCGCACCCGCGAGGTGCACGACGCCCTCAAGCGGCGCTGCCTCTACCACTGGCTGCAGCACCCCGACTTCGACCGCGAGGTCGCGATCCTACGGCGCCGGCTGCCGGAGGTCACCGAGCAGCTGGCCCGCGAGGTGGCCCGGGCGACGGCGAAGCTGCGCACGCTCGACCTGCTCAAGCCGCCCGGCGTGGCCGAGGCCATGGACTGGGCCACCGCGCTGCAGACCCTCGGCGCCCGCGACCTCGACCCCGACATCGCCGCGCGCACGCTGGGTGCGGTGCTCAAGTACCGGGAGGACGCCGACCGCGTGCACGCCCTGGCCCGGGGGGCGCTCTTCGGTGGCAGCTGAGGAAGGACCCCGTCCCCCTTCCCCCGCGCGAGCTCGGGGCGGGGCCGTCGGGGTGCAGCCGTCGCGCGACGTCGTCGACACGGTCCTGGGCTTCGCGCGCACCCTCCGGCACGCCGGGGTGACCGCCTCGCCCGACCGGGTCGAGGCGATGCTGGCCGCCGTCGGGGCGCTCGACGTCCTCGACGCGACCGACGTGTACTGGGCCGGCCGGCTCACCCTGTGCGGCGGACCGGACGACCTGGAGCGCTACGACGCCGCCTTCGCCGCGTACTTCGGCGGCGAGGCGCCGCGGCCGACCCGCTCGGCGGGCCGGCCGGAGCAGCAGCTGGCCACGACCGCACCGCTGGAGCCCGGTACCGGGCACAGCGACGACGGCGAGCAGCCGCCGGAGCTGGCCGGGACGGCGAGCGCCGACGAGGTGCTGCGCCACCGCGACGTCGCCGAGATGAGCGTCGCCGAGCGGGACCACCTGCGCCGGCTGTTCGCCCTGCTCGTCCCGGCCTCGCCGATGCGCCCGTCGCGGCGGCGGCGGCCCAGCGCGCACGGGACGGTGCACGCCTCCCGCACCGTGCGCCGCGCCCTGCACGACGGCGGCGAGGTCACCCGGCTGCTGCACCGCCGCGCCCGGCCCCGCCCGCGCCGCGTCGTCCTGCTGGTCGACGTCTCCGGCTCGATGAGCCCCTACGCCGACGCGCTGCTGCGTTTCGGGCACGCCGCCGTCCGCGCCCACCCCGCGGCGACCGAGGTGTTCACGATCGGCACCCGGCTGACCCGCGTGACGCGGGAGCTGCGGATGCGCGACCCCGACAAGGCGCTGGCCGCCAGTGGTGCCGCCATCCCGGACTGGTCGGGCGGCACCCGCCTCGGCGACGTGCTCAAGGCGTTCCTCGACCGGTGGGGGCAGCGCGGCACTGCCCGCGGGGCGGTCGTCGTCGTGTGCAGCGACGGCTGGGAACGCGGCGGCACCGAGGTGCTGGCCGAGCAGATGGCGCGGCTGCACCGGCTGGCCCACGCGGTCGTGTGGGTCAACCCGCACAAGGGCCGGGAGGGCTACGAGCCGCTCACGGCCGGCATGCAGGCGGCGCTGCCGTCGGTCGACCACTTCGTCGCGGGGCACAGCATGGCGGCGTTCGAGGAGCTCGCGGGAGTGATCTCGCGTGCCTGAGGTGTTGAGCGGAGTGCCACGGTGCAGGTTTCCTGCACTCCCACACTCCACTCGGAGGAGAGGCAGCGATGCGTGACGTGCTCGAGGACCTGGTCGGCTGGTGGCAGGCGGGGGAGACCGTCGGCATGGGCACCGTGGTGGCCACCTGGCGCTCGGCCCCACGGCCGGCGGGCGCGTCCATGCTGGTCGGCCCGGACGGCACCGCCGTGGGCAGCGTCTCCGGCGGCTGCGTCGAGGGCGCGGTCTACGAGGAGGCCAAGGACGTCGTCGAGACCGGCGTCCCGACGCTGGAGCGGTACGGGGTCAGTGACGACGACGCCTTCGCCGTGGGCCTGACCTGCGGCGGCATCCTCGACGTCTTCGTGGAGCGGGTCTCCCGCGAGTCGTTCCCCGAGCTCGGGGAGATCGCCGAGTCCGTGGCCGCGCACGAGCCGGTCGCCGTCGTCACCTGCGTCGCCGGCCCGGAGGACCGGGTGGGCCGGCGGCTGGTCGTCTGGCCCGACCGCGCCTCGGGCACCCTCGGCCTGCAGCGCCTGGACGACGCCGTCGCCGCCGACGCCCGCGGCATGCTCGCCGCCGGCCGGACCGGGATGATGCACGTCGGCCACGACGGCGAGCGGCGCGGCGACGACCTGTCGCTGTTCGTCAACGCCTTCGCCCCGGCGGCCCGGATGGTCGTCTTCGGCGCCATCGACTTCGCCGCCGCCGTGGCCCGGGTGGGGGCGTTCCTCGGCTACCGGGTCACCGTCTGCGACGCCCGCCCGGTGTTCGCCACCCCCAAGCGCTTCCCCGACGCGCACGAGGTCGTCGTGGAGTGGCCGCACCGTTACCTGCAGGCCGAGGTGGACGCCGGCCGCATCGACGAGCGCACCGTGCTGTGCGTACTCACCCACGACCCCAAGTTCGACGTCCCACTGCTGGAGGTCGCGCTGCGGATCCCGGTCGCCTACGTGGGCGCGATGGGTTCCCGGCGCACCCACGAGGAGCGGCTGGCGCGGCTGGAGGAGGCGGGGCTGGCCAAGGAGGAGTTGGCGCGGCTCTCCTCGCCCATCGGGCTGGACCTCGGGGCCCGCACCCCGGAGGAGACGGCGATCTCCATCGCCGCGGAGATCATCGCCGGGCGCTGGGGTGGCTCCGGCGAGCGGCTGACCGGCATCGAGGGCCCGATCCACAAGACCGCCGACCGCTAGACGCCGTCGGGGCTCCCCGCTATAGCGGAACAGGTATACCGTTGCTGGTGTGCCACCGCGCCGCAGCCGGTTCCCGGGCCTGGAGGGCCTCGCCGACCGCCGGCGCGAGCTGATCGAGGAGCTCGTCCGCGCCCGCCGGGAGAGCGACCTCAGCCAGACCGACGTCGCCGCGCGCATGGGGACGTCGCAGTCGGCGGTCGCCCGGCTGGAGAGCGGTGAGCTCGACGCGCGGCTGTCCACGCTGGAGCGCTACGCGGCCGCGCTGGGCCGCACCGTCGACTGGCAGGTCCGACCGTCCGAGGAGCCGTCATGACCCGTGCCACCTGGCCACCCGTGCCGCCCGGTCCTCCCGACCCGCCGTTCCCCCCGCGGACGCCGGAGTGGCCCCGCACCCCCTGGCAGCCGGAGGCGCGGCCGCCGGTGCCCGGCCCCTCGTCGGCGTCGGCCACCGTCGTCCTCGGCGGGGCGGACTGGCTGACCGAGCGACTGCTCGAGCAGCGCGTGATTCCCCTGGCCGGCGAGCTGGACGCCGACGCGGTGAACCAGGCCGTGGCCGAGCTCGCCCTGCTCGACGCCACCGGTGACGGACCGGTCCACCTGCGGTTGTCCGGCGTCGGCGCGGACCTCGACGGCGCCCTCACCCTCGTCGACGCCCTCGACCTCGTGGGCGCGCCCGTGCACGCCACGTCGCTGGGCACCCTCACCGGCCCCGCACTCGCCGTGCTGGCCGTAGCCGACTCCCGGCAGGCCGGGGCGCACGCGAGCTTCCGGCTGGTCGAGCCGCGGGCGCCGCGCGGCGTGCCCGGCCACGAGGTGGAGGCCTGGGCCGCCGAGCACGTGCGGCAGCTGCGCCGGCTGCAGGAGCGGCTGGCCGCCGCGTGCGGTCGTCCGGTCGAGGAGGTCGCCGCCGACATGCGCGCCGGGAGGTTGCTCGACGTCGACGAGGCCCGCGCGTACGGGCTGCTCGACGCCGGGCCGGCCCGCTGACGCCCCTCCCGTACCGCTACGACGTCGAGGTCGTCGCGCTGCTCGCCTCCCCGGTGCACCGCTACGGCGGACGCCCCGGCGGCGGGGTCCCGACGGTGGACGACGACCACCGCGCGGAGATCGCGGTGCGCGCCGGGCACGGGGTGGTGGGTGATCGCTACGCCGGCCGGCCCGCCCACCGCGACGCCCAGCTGACCGTGCTCGCCGTCGAGGGCCTGGAGGCGCTGGCCGCCGAGCTCGGCGTGGCGCCGTTCGACCCGCTGCTGGCCCGGCGCACCGTCGTCCTGCGGGGCGCCGAGGTGGAGGCGCTGCGCGGCCAGGAGTTCGCCCTCGACACCGGCTCGGGGCCGGTGCGGCTGCGCGGGGGCCGGCCGGCGAACCCGTGCGGGTGGATGGACGTCGTCCTCGCGCCCGGGGCGCACCGGGGGCTGCGGGGGCGCGGCGGGGTCCGCTGCGCGACGCTGTCCGACGGCGTGCTGAGGCTCGGGCCGGCCGTCCTCACCTCCACCGTCCCCCTCGACCCGGCCCGCGCGGGGGACGCCGTGGAGCCGGTGCGCCGACCGCGTCGACCGGCCCCTAGCCCAGGACGGCCCGCACCGCGGCCGGGGCCTGCGTCGGCTTGAGCAGCGGGGCGACCCGGCCGTCGCCCGCGGCCGCGAGCGCGGCGCAGTTGGCG
This sequence comes from Geodermatophilus sp. SYSU D00705, assembly GCF_054050135.1. Classification (NCBI taxonomy): domain Bacteria; kingdom Bacillati; phylum Actinomycetota; class Actinomycetes; order Geodermatophilales; family Geodermatophilaceae; genus Geodermatophilus; species Geodermatophilus sp. SYSU D00705. Next base: position 190,411 of record NZ_JBJGYT010000003.1, read on the forward strand.
ACCGACTCCGGGTCGTCCGACAGCGAGAGCACGTGCAGGTGGGCGCCGGCCCGGGCCAGCGCGCCGGCGGCGGGCAGCGGGTCGGGGCTGTCGGTCGGCATGCCGTCGGAGAGCAGCAGCACGTCACGGGCCGCGGCGCGGGAGCGGGCCAGCTGGACGGCGGCGGTGCGCAGGCCGAGGTCGAGGTCGGTGGTGCCACCGCCGTCGAGGTCGAACAGCCGGTCGATGACGACGTCGGTGCGCGGGTCGGTGGACAGCGGCCGCAGCACCACCGCCTGCGACCAGAACGCCACCACGGCCAGCTCGTCGCCCGGCCGCATCCGCTGGGCCAGCGCCGAGGCGGTGAGGACGGCGACCGACAGCTCGTCCCCGGCCACCGAGCCGGAGGCGTCCACCAGCAGCACGCAGGCCCGGCCGGTGGAACGCCAGCCACGGGTGTGCAGGTGCTCGGCCCGCCAGTGCGGTTCCGCGCCCCGGGCGACGAGGGTCGCGTCGAGGTCGATGTCGCTGCCGGTGTCGTCGCGGCGGGTCACCACCCGGCGGGTGCCCGGGCGGTCGGGGACGCCGGCCCGCGGGGTGCCCACCGGCAGCCGGCAGGCCAGGGCGCGGGCGGCCGCGCGCAGCCCGGGGTCGAAGGCCCGGCCCATCGCGGTGAGCAGCCGGTTCGCGGCGTCGGGGTCCCGGGCGGTGAGGTCGGCCATCGCCTCCTCGTCGAGCTCACCGAGCTGCGGGGAGACCTGCCGGAAGTCCGGGTGCGCCCGGGCCAGCTCGTCGCGGCCGGCCTTGCGCGCGGCGTGCTGCTTGAGCACCTGCTCGACGTCGTCGGGGTCCTCCACCGGCGTGGGCTGCGGCGGCCGGCGTCCGGGTGGGTCGTGCAGGCCGCCCGGCCCCGGCGGGGGTGGTGGCGGCGGATCGGCCGGGTCGGCCGCGTCGGCGGGGTCGCCCGGCTCCTCGGGCGTCAGTCTTTTCCCAGCTCCTCACCCGCCCGGCGCCAGATGTCGGCGACGACGTCCTCCACCGCGCGGGCGGTGCCGTCGGCGAGGGTGACCTTGCCGGTGAGGGCGGCCAGGGCGGCGTCCAGGCCGGTGGACTCCTCGATGCCCTCGTGCCCGCGGACGGTCGCCAGCTCCAGCGCGATGAGCACGGTGTCGATGGCGCCGCGCACCGAGGAGCCGATCCGCAGCTCGGGGTGGTCGCGGGTGATCCGGACGGTCCGCACCGCCTGGGCGACCAGGGGCGCGGGTCCGTCGGTGGCGGTCGTGACGACGGAGAGCTCGGCCTCCTCGTCCTGGTAGCCCATCGCCACCCGGCAGGAGCGGTCGTAGAGCGCGGGGGTGACCCGTGCCGTGCCGACGGCGTCGAACGGGTTCATCGCCGCGACCAGCCGGAACGTCGGACGGGCGCTCACCCGCCCGAACCGTGGCACGTGCATCTCGCGCTCGGAGAGGACGCCGAGGAGGACGTTCATCGTCTCCTCGGGCACCCGGTTGAACTCCTCGACGTAGAGGATCGCGCCGTCGGTCATCGCGCGGGTGAGCGGCCCGGGCACGAAGTTCTCGGCGCGGTAGTCCTCGGTGAGCACCCGCGAGGCGTCGTGGTGGCCGACCAGCCGGGTCGGGGTGAGCTCGGCATTGCCCTCCACCAGCACCAGCGGGACGCCGGCGCCGTCGGCCAGCGAGCGCAGCAGGGTCGTCTTGCCGGTGCCGGGCGGGCCCTCCAGCAGGACGTTGCGTCCGGCCGACAGCGCGGCGGCGACGACCTCGGCCTCGCGCAGGCGGGCGACCACCCGCTCACGGGCGACCCGGACCATGCCGGTCACGTCGAGCCGCCGGGCGGTGGTGGTGCTCACGGTTCTCCTCGTGGGGTGGGTGACGCGCGACCGGGGCGCTCCCCGCAGGGAGCGCCCCGGTGTGTTCCGTCCTCAGTCGTGGATGATCACGCCGCGGATGTTCTTGCCGTTGTGCATGTCCTCGTAGCCCTGGTTGATGTCGTCGAGCTTGTACCGGGTGGTGATCAGCTCGTCGAGCTTGAGCTTCCCCTCCTGGTAGAGGCGGAGCATCTTCAGCATGTCGGCGCTGGGGTTCTGGTCGCCGAACAGGGCGCCGCGGATCTCCTTGGTGAACAGCGCCAGCATGCTCGGGTTGATCGGGATGCCCACGTCGGTGAGGTCGCCGAGCCCGGTGATGACGACGCGGCCGCCCTTGCCGATCGCGTCGAACGCCTGGGCGACGTGCTCGCCCTTCAGGATGCCGACGGTGACCAGCGCCTTGTCCGCGCCCTGGCCGTTGGTGACGCTGCGCGCGAAGTCGGCGGCCTCCTCGATGCTGCCGAAGGCGTGCGTCGCACCGAACTCCTGGGCCTTCTCCCGCTTGAACGCCACCGGGTCGACGGCGATGACGTGGCTCGCCCCGGCGTGCGAGGCACCCTGGACCGCGTTGATGCCGATGCCGCCGATGCCCATGACGATCACCGTGTCGCCGGCCTTCACCTCGCCGGCCTGCACCGCGGTGCCCCAGCCGGTGCCGACGCCGCAGCCGACGAGGCAGGCGACCTCCAGCGGGATGTCGTCGGGGATCTTCACCGTCGAGCGGACGTCGACCGTCGTCACCTCGGCGAAGGTGCCCAGGCCGCACATCTGGCCGACCGCCGTGCCGTCGGAGGTCTGGATGCGGAAGCTCTCCGCGTCGTCCCAGCGCGAGCCGATCAGCAGGTTGGCGCCGGAGTCGCAGATGTACTGCTGACCGTTCGCGCAGTAGCGGCAGCGGCCGCAGCCGGGCAGGAACGAGAAGACGACGTGGTCGCCCTCCTTGAACCCGGGCGTGCCGGGGCCGACGGCGGTGACGACGCCGGCTCCCTCGTGGCCGCCGAGGAACGGGTAGTGGCCGACCTGCATGTCGCCGGTGGCGATGTGGTCGTCGGAGTGGCACAGGCCGGACGCCGCGACCTTGACCTGGAGTTCGCCCTGGCGCGGGTCGTCCGCGACCAGGTCGGTGACCTCCCACTTGCCAGGAGCGGAGCGCAGGATCGCGCCGCGGGTGTTCACGGGCACAGTGACCTCCTCGTCGCCCTCGTCGTCGAGGGCACTCGCGCATGCACGACGCATGACCGTGACCGGCACGTTATGGCGTGGCTCACACCAAGGGGAAGGGAGGTGCAACGTTTCCGCTACCCCGACTTCCGCCCGCTGGGAGAGTGGCGCCGTGACAGGCGGGCCGGTGGTCGTCGTCGGCGCCGGCCCGGTGGGTCTGACCGCGGCGCTGCTGCTGGCCCGCCGCGGGCTGCCGGTCGTCGTCCTCGAGCGGCAGCCGGCGCCCTACGCCCGGCCGCGCGCGGTGCACCTGGACGACGAGGCGCTGCGGGCGCTGTCCGACGCGGGGGTCGCCGAGGCGTTCCTGCAGCTCAGCCGGCCGATGAGCGGGCTGCGGCTGCTCGACGGCCGGCTGCGCACCCTCGCGGAGTTCCGCCGCTCGCCGTCCGCCGGGGCGCACGGCTGGCCGCAGGGGTCGATGTTCCACCAGCCCGACCTGGAGGAGGTGCTGCTGGCCGCCGTCCGGGCGACGCCGGGGATCACCCTGCGCACCGGTGCGGAGGTGGTGGGCCTGACCGGGGACGGCGGCGTCACCGTGCGCGACCGGGCCGGCGGCGCGCCGTCGGAGGTGACCGCGGCCGCGGTGCTCGGCTGCGACGGCGCCAACAGCACGGTGCGCCGGCTCATCGGGGCCGCCATGCGGGACCTCGGCCCGGCCGACCGCTGGCTCGTGGCCGACCTCCGCTCGGCCACCCCGCTGCCGGTCTGGCCGGGCGTGCACCAGGTCTGCGACCCGCACCGGCCGGCGACGTTCATGCCGGTCGCCGGCGACCGCTACCGCTGGGAGTTCCGGATGCGGCCGGGAGAGACCCGGGAGGGGCTGGCGGCACGGCTGCCGGAGCTGCTGGCGCCCGCGGGCGCCGACGGCGCGGAGGTGGTGCGCGTGGCCGAGTACGTCTACCGGGCGCAGGTCGCCGACCGCTGGCGGGCCGGCCGGGTCCTGCTGGCCGGGGACGCCGCCCACCTCACCCCGCCCTTCATCGGCCAGGGGCTGGGCCTGGGGCTGCGCGACGTCCACCAGCTGACCTGGAAGCTCGCCGCGGTGCTCACCGACGGGGCCCGGGACCGGCTGCTCGACACCCACCAGGCCGAGCGTGCGCCGCACGCCCGGGCGATGGTGCGGCTGGCGGTCCTCGTCGGCCGGCTCATGACCGGCGGCGGCGCCGGCGGCGCGGTGCTGCGGCGGGCGGTGCTGGCGGCGGTCGGGCGCGTGCCGGCGGTCGCCGGCTTCGCCACCGACAGCCGCACCCCGCCGCTGCGCCGCGGTCCGCTGGTCACCCGCCGCGCGCGACCCGGGCGGCGGCTGGCCGGCACGCTGCTGCCGCGCGCCCCGGTGGACGCCGGCGGCCGACGGTGCCCGGTGGACGACGTCCTGGGCCCGGGGACGGCGCGGCTGCGGCTGCTGGCCCCCGGGCGGGTGGCGGTGCGTCCGGCGGGCGGTCCGGAGGTCGTGGTGGCCGACGTCGACGGCGTCCTCACCGCCTGGCTGCGACGGGCGCGGGCGACCACCGTCGTCGTCCGCCCGGACCGGATCGTCCGCTCCGCCCGGTGACCGCGGGATGTGCACACGACGTGGTCTCCGGCCGCTCGGGACCACGGTGTGTGCACACACCGTCCGGCGGTCGACGGCGCCCGACCGGCATGCTGGCGCGGTGAGCTACGACGTCGACGCCGTCCGCGCCTGCTTCCCCGCCCTCCGTGCCGGCACCGCGCATTTCGACGGGCCGGGCGGCTCGCAGGTCCCCGAGTCGGTGGCCGCGGCGGTCTCGGCCACCCTGACCGCGCCGATCGCCAACCGCGGACGGGTGACGCAGGCCGAGCGGAACGCCGACGACGTGGTCCTGGGTGCGCGCCGGGCGGTGGCGGACCTGGTCGCGGGCGACCCCGGCGGGGTGGTCTTCGGCCGCAGCGCGACGCAGCTGACCTACGACCTCTCCCGCGTGCTGTCGGCCGGCTGGGCCGGGGGCGACGAGGTGGTGGTGACCCGGCTGGACCACGACGCCAACGTGCGGCCGTGGGTGCAGGCGGCGCAGGCGCGCGGGGCGACGGTGCGGTGGGCGGAGTTCGACCCGGCCACCGGCGAGCTGGCCCCGGAGGCCGTCGCCGCCGTCCTCTCCGACCGCACGCGGCTGGTCGCGGTCACCGGCGCGTCCAACCTCATCGGCACGCGGCCGGACGTCGCTGCGATCACCGCCCTCGCGCACGAGGCGGGGGCGCTCACGTACGTCGACGGAGTGCACCTCACCGCGCACTCCGCGGTCGACGTCACCGCCCTCGGCGCGGACTTCTTCGCCTGCTCCCCGTACAAGTTCCTGGGCCCGCACTGCGGCTGCGTCGTCGCCGCGCCCGCGCTGCTGGAGACGCTGCGCCCGGACAAGTTGCTGCCCTCCACCGACGTCGTCCCGGAGCGGTTCGAGCTCGGCACGCTGCCCTACGAGCTGCTCGCCGGCACCACCGCGGCGGTCGACTTCCTGGCCGGACTCGGGGGGCCGGAGGGGAACCGGCGGGCCCGGCTCGAGGCGGGGATGGCCGCGCTGGAGGAGCACGAGGACCGGCTGCGCGAGCGCATCGAGGACGGGGTGGGGGCGCTGCCCGGCGTCACGCTGCGGTCGCGGGCGCGGCACCGCACGCCCACCCTGCTCATGACCTTCGCGGGGCGGGACGCCGCCGACGCGTACCGGTTCCTCGCCGAGCGCGGGGTCAACGCGCCGGCCGGCTCGTTCTACGCGATCGAGGCCTCCCGGTGGCTCGGGCTGGGTGACACCGGCGGCCTGCGCGTGGGCCTGGCGCCCTACAACGACGACACGGACGTCGACCGGCTGCTGGCCGGGCTGGAGGAGTGGCTCGCCGGCTGACCGCCGCGGCGCCAGCCGGCGCCGGCCGCGGGTGGAGCCGGCTGGGAGCCGCGTGGGAGCCCGCTGTGATCAGCCGTCAGGCACCGGTGCTCCACGATCGGTGAGGGCGCGGCGCGCCGCGGGGGGCGGACCCCCAGGACAGGGCGGTGGACCCGCCCCACCTCACGGGTGTCGTTGGGCTGTGCAACGAGCGGAGTCTCCTCGCCGCCCACCCGTTCGGGGGACGCCAGAAGGAGCACTCGTGTCCGCCAACCTCACCCGCCGCGACGCCCTCAAGGTCGGCGCGTTCGGCGCCGCCGCCCTGTCCCTGCCGTTCATCCCGGTGCTCAGCGCGAAGTCCGTGTCGCAGCTGGCCGCCAGCAAGCTGCCCAAGCCCTACACGCTGCCGTTCAGGACGCCGCCGGTGGCGCAGGCGCGGTCCAACCCCGCCCATCCGGGCGCGGCGTTCTACCGGATCGAGCAGCGGCTGCTCACCCCGGAGATCATCCCCGGCTACAAGACGCCGGTCTTCGGCTACTTCGACACCATCGGCGGTGCCGGCGGTACGCCCGGGCCGACGATCCGCGTGCAGCAGGGCCAGACCGCCGTCGTCCGGCAGGCCAACAAGCTGCCGGAGACTCACCCCGCGATGAAGTACCGCGACTGGACCTCCACCCACCTGCACGGCTCTCCGTCGCGGCCGCAGTACGACGGCTACGCCAGCGACATGACGCAGCCGGGGGAGTGGAAGGACTACGTCTACGAGAACCGGATGAGCGCCCGCACGCTCTGGTACCACGACCACGGCGTGCACCACACGGCCGAGAACGCCTACATGGGCCTGGCCGCCATGTACGTCAGCACCGACCCCGTCGAGCGGGCACTCCCCCTGCCCAAGGGCGAGTTCGACGTCCCGCTGGTGCTCGGCGACAAGGCGTTCACCTCGAACGGCGCGCTGCTGTTCGACGACAACAGCCACTCGTCGACCTTCGGTGACGTCGTCCTCGTCAACGGCGTCCCGTGGCCGAACATGCAGGTCAAGCGGCGTAAGTACCGGTTCCGGATCCTCAACGCCTCCATCTCGCGCGGCTTCCGGCTGGCCCTGAGCGACGGCTCGCCGATGACCGTCATCGGCACCGACGGCGGCCTGATGCCGGCGCCGCAGACCGTCAAGGGCTTCCGCATCGGCATGGCCGAGCGCTACGAGGTGGTCATCGACTTCGCCAAGTACACGAAGGGGGCGAAGGTCCAGCTCAGGAACCTGGGCGTGCCCAACGCCACGGACTACGACAACACCGACAAGGTCATGCAGTTCGAGGTCCTCGAGGACACCGGCCCGACGACGGACAACGCCGTCCCCGACCTGCTCGACCCCACCGCCGCCCGCGGCGTGATGAGCCTGACGACCCAGGGCGCCATCAAGCGCACGATGCGCCTGGAGCGCAGCAACGGGGAGTGGGAGATCAGCGGCGTCACCTGGAAGGACATCGAGGACTCCGGGTTCACGCTGGAGTTCGCCAACCCGCAGCCCGGCGCCACCGAGCTGTGGACCATCGAGAACAGCTCCGGCGGCTGGTTCCACCCGTTGCACATCCACCTCGTGGACTTCCAGATCGTCGCCCGCAACGGGGCCCCGCCGCCGGCGCACGAGCGCGGCCCCAAGGACGTCGTCTACACCGGGGAGAACGAGAAGGTGGACCTGCTCATGCGGTTCCACCCCGCGGGCGACCCGAACTCCCACGACGCCGCCAGCCGGCCGGAGGAGCTCACCTACCCCGCCGACCACGGGCGGTACATGGTCCACTGCCACAACCTCACGCACGAGGACCACGACATGATGACCCAGTTCTGCGTGGGCGAGGACACGGCGGACGTCGACCCCATCAAGGCCGCGGCAGCGACCAGGGACGCCGAGCCGGACGACTGAGCGGGGGGCGGCCCCTGCTCCGCGCCGGGGCCGCCCGCCGTTCCACGTGGAACGGGCGGTCAGGCGGAGCGCAGGGTGGGGAAGCCGGCGGCGAGCTGGTCGAACGCCGCGTGCAGCTCGTCGCCGAGGGACGTCGTCCCGTCGGCCAGCCACACCTCGAACGCCGTCGTCGCGGCCGCGCGGGTCGTGGTGGCCACCAGCCGGGGGAGCAGCATGTCGGGCCGCTCCCCGGTACGGCGGGCGACGTACTCGGCCACCACCCGGTCGACGTCGGCGTAGCGCACCTGGGAGTGGGCCTGCAGCGCCGGCTCGCCCAGGATCAGGGCCATCCGCCGGCGCAGCATCGGCAGGTCGGCTGTGGAGTAGTCGTTGACCTCGACGTAGGCGGCGCAGATCGAGGCGAGCACCGGCTGGTCGGCCCGGGCGGTCGCCAGCAGCTGGTCGAGCCGCTCGACGTGGGAGGCGAAGTCGCCCCAGACCGCGTCGGCCTTGGTGGCGAAGTAGCGGAAGAACGTCCGGCGGCTGATCCCGGCCGCGTCGGCGATCTCGTCGGTGGTGACCTGCTCGAACCCGGTGCGGGCGAACAGGTCGAGGGCGGCCTCCTCGATCCGGGCACGGGTGTCCGCGCGCGCGTCGGGCAGGACGGAGGTCACGGGGTCCATCTTGCGGCACCGGGGCGCTCTCCCGGCCCGTCTCCGCGCCGCGTCCCCGGACGGGGCGACCGGGATGGCGCGCCGGCGCGCTGACCTGCGGGCCGCGGCCGACCCCCGGTGTTGCCCGTGGCACTGGGTGTCACTAACGTCCACGCCACGTTCGTAACCCCGATCACAGGAGGCACCGTGCCCGAGAACACCGACACCCAGGCAGCCGAGGCGCCCGCCGCCGAGGAGACCCTGGTCGAGGAGTCGCTCGTCGAGGAGGTCTCCATCGACGGCATGTGCGGGGTGTACTGATCGACGTCCCCGTCGCGGCGCCGGCTGACCCGATGAGCGACGCCGGCGCCGCTCCGCCGCCGGGCTCCGGCGCCCCCGCGTTCGACCCGTCGCTGCCGTGGCGCCGGGCCCGCTCGGTGGCCCTGCGCCCCGAGCCGTTCGGCGCGCTCGTCTACCACTTCGGCAACCGGAAGCTGTCGTTCCTCAAGTCGAAGACGCTGGTCACCGTCGTCGAGACGCTGGCCGACCACCCCAGCGCCGAGGCCACCCTCGTCGCGTGCGGGGTGCCCGAGGCGCAGCGGCCCGCCTACGTCAAGGCGCTGGCCGACCTCGCCCGTTCGCAGATGATCGAAGTACGGGAGACCTCTGCATGACCGCCGTCCTGCCGCCCCGCGCGCCCGCCCCCGAACGCCCCGTCGGCGGCCGGCTGATCGACCAGTTCGAGTACGGGCTGGACGCGCCGATCTGCCTCACCTGGGAGCTCACCTACGCGTGCAACCTGGCGTGCGCGCACTGCCTGTCCTCCTCGGGACGGCGGGACCCCCGCGAGCTGTCCACCGCCGAGGCCGAGGCGGTCATCGACGAGCTCCAGCGGATGCAGGTCTTCTACGTCAACGTCGGCGGCGGCGAGCCCACCGTCCGGCCGGACTTCTGGCACCTGCTCGACTACGCCATCGGCCACGACGTCGGCGTCAAGTTCTCCACCAACGGCGTGAAGCTGGACAAGACCCGCGCCGCGCAGCTGGCCCGCACCGACTACGTCGACGTGCAGATCTCCCTGGACGGCGCGACCGCCGAGGTCAACGACCGCGTCCGCGGCACCGGCTCGTACGCCACCGCGATCCGCGCGTTGGAGAACCTGGCCGAGGCCGGGATGAAGGACTTCAAGGTCTCCGTCGTCGTCACCCGCGAGAACGCCGGGCAGCTCGACCAGTTCAAGGCCCTGACCGACTCCTTCGGCGCCCAGCTGCGGATCACGCGGCTGCGCCCGTCCGGCCGCGGCGCCGACGTCTGGGACGAGCTGCACCCCACCCAGCAGCAGCAGAAGGAGCTCTACCACTGGCTGCTGGCCAACGGCGACAACGTCCTGACCGGTGACTCCTTCTTCCACCTGTCGGCGTTCGGCGAGGCCCTGCCCGGGCTGAACCTGTGCGGCGCGGGCCGGGTCGTGTGCCTGATCGACCCGGTGGGCGACGTCTACGCCTGCCCGTTCGCGATCCACGAGAACTTCCTCGCCGGCAACGTCCGCGACGAGGGCGGCTTCCAGCGGGTGTGGCAGCAGTCGGAGCTCTTCACCGACCTGCGCAGCCCGCAGACCGGCGGCGCCTGCACCAAGTGCGCGCACTTCGACGCCTGCCGGGGCGGCTGCATGGCGGCGAAGTTCTTCACCGGTCTGCCGCTGGACGGCCCCGACCCCGAGTGCGTGCAGGGCTACGGCGAGACCGCCCTGGCCGCGCGCGACCTCGACCTGGTCACGCCGAAGAGCCACATCGACCACTCGCACAAGGGTCCGGTGCGCGGCCAGCCGACGCTGCTGGGCATGCCGAGCATCCCGCCGGCGAAGATCTGCGACGAGTCGCCGCTGGCCGGGCTCGACCTGCGCTGAGGCTCCTCGAGCCGCTGGTCCTGGCGGGCCGGACGGCGCCCTCCCGGGTGCTGTTCGGCCCGCACGAGACCAACCTGGGCCGCGGGCGTGCCCTCTCGGACCGGCACGCCGCGTACTACGGCCGCCGGGCCGCCGGAGGCTGCGGGATCGTCGTCACCGAGACCGCGTCGGTGCACGCGGACGACTGGCCCTACGAGCGCAGCCCGCTGGCCGCCGACAGCGGCCCCGGCTGGGCCGCCGTCGTCGCCGCCTGCCGGCCCTCCGGCGCGCTCGTCCTGGCCGGGCTCGGGCACACCGGGGCGCAGGGCACGAGCGCGCACACCCGGGCGGCGGTCTGGGGGCCGTCCGCCGTCCCCGACGTCGTCACCCGCGAGGTCCCGGCGGAGCTGGAGCCGGACGGGATCGCCGCCGCCGTCGCCGGCTTCCGGGCGGCCGCCCGCACCGCGGTCGCCGCGGACCTCGACGGCGTGGAGGTCGACGCCGGCCCGCGCGCGCTCCTGCGCCAGTTCGCCTCCGGCCTCACCAACACCCGCAGCGACGGCTACGGCACCGACCGGCTGCGGCTGCTGCACGAGGTGCTCGCCGCCGTCCGCGCGGAACTCGGACCCGGCCGCGTGCTGGGGCTGCGGCTGTCCTGCGACGAGCAGGCACCGTGGGCCGGCATCACGCCGGAGACCGCGGTGGTCGCCGTCGCCGAGCTGGCCCCGGTGGTCGACCTGCTGGTCGTCGTCCGGGGCAGCGGCCTGGCGCCCTCGGCGTACCGGCCCGACGGGCACACCGCACCCGGGTTCAACACCGCGCTCACCCGGGCGGTGCGATCCGCGGCGGGGGGCACGCCGGTGGTGCTCCAGGGATCCGTGGTGGACGTCGCCGCCGCCGAGGCCGCACTCGCCGACGGGACCGCGGACGCCGTGGAGATGACCCGCGCGCAGATCGCCGACGCTGACCTGGTCGCCAAGACGCGGGCCGGCGTCCCGGTGCGCCCGTGCACGCTGTGCAACCAGGCCTGCCAGGTGCTCGACGTCCGCAACCCGCCGGTCAGCTGCGTGGCCGACCCGTCCAGCGGACACGAGACCGAGGAGCCGGCCGGGGTGCCGTCCGGTGCCGGCCGGCGCGTGACCGTCGTGGGCGGCGGCCCCGCGGGGCTGGAGGCGGCCCGCGTGCTGGCCGGTGCCGGGGCCGACGTCCGGCTGGTCGAGCGGTCCGGCCGGCTCGGCGGTGCGCTGCCGCTGGTCGCCGCGCTGCCGGGCCGGGCGCGCTTCGCCGACCTCGCCGGCTGGCTGGAGCGGGAGGTGCGGCGGCTCGGGGTGCGCGTCGAGCTCGGGGCCGCCGCGGACGCCGGGGACGTCGTCGCCACCGGCGCCCGGCCCCGCCCACCGGCGTTCGCCGTCGCGGACGGCGCGTGCGTGCTGCCCGCCGCCGACGTCCTGTCCGGGCGGGCCGTTCCCCCTGGGCCGGTCATCGTGCATGATCCCGCCGGCGGGCCGGCCGGCACGGGGGCGGCCGAGCTGCTCGCCGCCGCCGGCCGTGAGGTCACGGTGGTCACCCCGGACGAGGTCGTGGGGGTCCGGCTCGCCGGTGACCTCGCGCCGGCCAACACGCGGCTGCTGAGGGCCGGCGTGCGCCGGGAGACCGGCTGCGTGCTCCGGGCGGTCGAGGACGGCGCGGCGGTGCTCGCCGACCGCTGGACCGGCGCCGAACGCCGCCTGCCCTGCGCCGTCGTGGTCGACGCCGCGCCCCTGCTGCCCGGCGCCGTGCCGGGCGCCGCGGTGGGGGCGGGGGACGTCGTCGCGCCGCGCACCGTGCTCGAGGCGGTGCTCGAGGGCCGGCGCGCGGCGCGGGCGGTGCTGGGGGCCTAGAGGTCGACCTTGGCGCTGTCGCCGGCCTCGATCCGCTGCCCGGTGGCCTTGGCCTTCACGAAGCTGAACGCGGTCGCCAGCCGGCCGCCCGGGGCGTCCCAGTACTCCGCGGAGTCGGCGTCGACCCGGACCAGCACGGACGTCGGGTCCTCGGGCCCCTGGGGCAGCCACGCCTCGACGCCGCTGTTCCAGAGCTCCTTCTTCTTCGCCACGTCGTCCACCACCGAGGCGTGCCCGGTGAGGGACACCCAGGTGCCGCCCGACCCGACGCCGACGTTGACCTGCGGGGAGGCGGCGACGTGCGCCAGCCACTCGGTGCCCCGCTCGGCGAAGAACCACAGGTCGCCGTCGAACTCGACCTCCTGCAGCGTCATGGGGCGGCTGGTGAGCTTGCCCTCGGGCGTGACGGTGGTGAGGAAGCCGAACCGCTCCCCCTTGATGAGCTCGGCGACCTTCCGGGTGTCCTCGGTGGTCATGACGTCCTCTCGTCGTGCGCGATCAGATGACGCCCACCTCCTGCCCACCGCGCCGGTCGCCGACACCCGGCGTCACACCGCGTCGACGTACCGCCAGGCCCCGTCCTCGCGGACGAACCGGCTGACCTCGTGCTGGCTGCCGGTCTGCCCGTCGTGCCGGTACCAGGCGCGGAACTCCACGGTCCCCTCGCGCGCCAGCAGCCCGCCGCCGGTGCCGCCGATCACGTCCAGACCGGTCCAGCGCACCGACGGGTGCAGCTCCAGCGACGCCGGGCGCGTCGTCGGGTGCCAGGTCGCCAGCAGGTAGTCGGCGTCCCCGACCACGAAGGCGCTGTACCGCGAGCGCATGAGCTGCTCCGCGGTGCCCGCCGCGGTCGTCCCGTCGTGCAGCGGGCCGCAGCACTCGGCGTAGGGGAGCCCGGTTCCGCAGGGACAGCGTCGGGGAGCCATGCGCAAGAGTGTCCCGGGACCCGGAGGTGCCGGGGCACGCGGAACGGAGGGGACGTGGCGTTCGAGCGGCTGGCTGCCCCGCTGCGCGTGGGGCCGGTGACGCTGCCCAACCGGGTCGTCTTCCCCGCCCATCTGACGAACTTCGCGGTCGACGGGCTGCCCACCGAGCGGCACGCCGCCTACTACGCGGCGCGGGCGGCGGGCGGCGCCGGGCTGGTGGTCACCGAGGAGTCGACCGTCGACCCCGCCGACCGGCCCTACGAGAAGCTGGTCCGGGGGTGCGACCCGGCAGTGCTGCCCGGTTGGCGGCGGGTCATCGATGCCGTCCACGCGCACGGGGTGCCGGTGTTCGCCCAGCTCAACCACAACGGCGGGCAGTCCGACGCGACGCACACGCGGGCACCGCTGGTCGCGCCGTCCCCCGTGTCCGACCCGCTGTTCCGCGAGGTGCCGCGGGAGGCCACCGCCGCCGACATCGCCCGGCTGGTGGCCGGCTACGCCGACGTCGCCGCCCGCTGCGCCGGGGGCGGGTTCGACGGCGTGGAGGTGCAGGCCTCGCAGTCCTCGCTGGCCCGCCAGTTCCTCTCCCGCGCGACCAACCGGCGCACCGACGGCTACGGCGGCCCGCTGGAGCACCGCGCCCGCTTCCTCGTCGAGGTGCTCACCGCCGTCCGGGAGGCGCTCGGGCCGGGCCGCGCGCTGGGCGTGCGCCTGGCCGGCGAGGAGGGGGTGGACGACGGGACGACGACCGCCGAGGCCGCCGCCACCGCCCGGCTGCTGGGCGAGCGCGGCCTGGTCGACTACGTGAGCACGACGGTCGGCGTCGCGACGGCGACCCTGGAGCGGGTCATCCCGCCGATGACCACGGCGCCCGGCTACGCCCGGCCTCTCGCCGCCGCGATCCGCGCCGCCGCGGGCGTGCCCGTCATCGGCGTCGGCCGGTTCCTCGCCCCGGAGCAGGCCGAGCGCGCCCTGGCCGACGGCGACTGCGACCTCGTGGGCGTGGCCCGGGGGCAGATCGCCGACCCGGAGTTCGCGGGCAAGGCGCTCACCGGGCGGGCCGCGGAGATCCGCACCTGCCTGGGCTGCAACCAGGAGTGCGTGGGCCGGGTGGGCCTCAACCGGCCGCTGGGCTGCGTGACCAACCCGCGGGCCGGCCGGGAGGCGCCGCTGCCCGTGCCGGTGCGCCGCCGGCGGGTGCTGGTGGTCGGGGGTGGGCCGGCCGGGCTCCGCGCGGCGGCCACCGCCGCGCAGCGCGGGCACGCGGTCACCCTGCTCGAGCAGGGGCCGGCCACCGGGGGCGCGGTCCTGCTCGCGGCGTCCGCCCCCGGCCGGGACGGGCTGCGGCCGCTCGTGGACGACCTGGCCGCGGAGTGCGCGCGGGCCGGCGTGGAGGTCCGCACCGGGGTCCGGGCCACCGCGGCGATGGTGGCGGCCGAGGCGCCCGATGCCGTCGTCCTCGCCACCGGCGCCCGCCCGGCCCGGCCGGCGTGGGCGGGGAGCGACGAGCGCGTGGTCGACGTCCGGGACGTGCTGTCCGGCCGGGTCCAGCCGGCCGGCGACGTGCTCGTCGTCGACGACCTGGGCACGGCCGCGGCGCCGTCGGTCGCCGAGTTGCTGGCCGAGCGGGGCTGCGCGGTGGAGGTGGTGACGGCGGGGATGGTCGTCGGGCAGGACCTGGGCCTCACGCTGGACACGCCCCGCTGGCGGCGGCGCGCGGCGGAGCTCCGCATCCGGCTGGACACCGACCTGGTCGTCGAGGGCGTCGAGGGGCCGGTCGTGCGGCTGCTGCACCACCCGACCGGCGTGCCGGAGCAACGCAGGGTCGACCACGTGGTGGTCGCGACCTCCGGCCGGGCCGACGACGGGCTGTGGCGCGACCTGGCCGGCAGCGGGCTGGAGGTGCACCGGGTCGGCGACTGCCTCGCCCCGCGCCGGGCCTCGGCGGCCACCCTGGACGGCGAGCGGGTCGGCGCGGCGCTCTGACCGCCCCGGGGTCAGGTGGCGAACCGGATGCGCAGGCCCGTGACGAGCAGGTCCAGGCCGAACTCGAACGTGGTCTCGTGCGGCTCGCCGAGCACCTCGGTGATCGCCGCGAGGAGCACCGGCTGCTCGGCGAGGACCTCCGCGCGCCGGGCGCCTGCGTCCTCGTCGTCGGCGTCCGGGAGGGGGGTGGTGCGGCTGCGCTCGGCCTCGGCCTGCCACTCGGTCGCGCTGCCGATGACGTAGGAGCCGATCGCGAACAGTGCGTGCTGGGCCTGGCCCGGTGTGAGCCCCGCGTCGACGAGCACGGTCAGGGACCGCTCGATCCGCTCCAGGCTCTCCTGTCCGGGCCGGTTGCCGGCCAGCACCCGGGGCGCGTCGCGGGTGGCGACGAGCGCGGTGAACATCCGCCGCGCGTCCTCGCGCAGCCACTCCCACCACGGCTGCCCAGGCTCGGGCGCGGGGTGGTCGACGCCGGCCCGGCGGAACAGCTCCTCGGCCATGAGGTCCATGAGCTGGCGCTTGTTCTCGACGTGCCAGTAGAGCGTCGGCCCGGCCACCCCGAGGCGCGCGGCCACCCGCCGGAAGGACACGCACTCCAGGCCGCCGTCGGCCAGCAGGGCCAGTGCCGCGTCGACGACCGCCTCCCGGGTCACCGGAGCACGCTCGGCCGCTTTCACGCTTGACACTCTAACGGTGTGAGAGGCATCCTCCCCCGGTGTCTAACACCGTTAGAGGGGCGGCCATCGAGGTGGCCGGGCTGACGAAGACCTACAAGACCGGCGACACCGTCGTGGAGGCGGTCAAGGGCATCGACCTGCGCGTGGAGCGCGGGCAGACCTACGGCTTCCTCGGCCCCAACGGGGCGGGCAAGTCCACGACGATCGAGATGCTGTGCACCATCCGGAACCCCACCGCCGGCGCCGCCCGCGTCGCCGGGTTCGACGTCGTCCGCGAGCGCGACCAGGTGCGCCGTCGGATCGGGCTGGTGTTCCAGCAGCAGACGCTGGACCTGCAGCTCACCGCCGAGCAGAACCTCCGCTTCCACGCAGAGCTGTACGGGCTCTCCCGGGCCGACGCCGACCGGCGCATCGGGGAGGTCCTGGAGATGGTCGCGCTGACCGACCGCCGCTCCGACGTCGTCCAGCGGTTCTCCGGGGGCATGAAGCGGCGGCTGGAGATCGCCCGCGGCCTCGTGCACGCCCCGCAGGTGCTCTTCCTCGACGAGCCCACCATCGGTCTGGACCCGCAGACCCGCGCCGCCATCTGGGACCACCTGCGGTGGCTCCGGGAGAACACCAGCATCACCGTCTTCGTCACCACGCACTACATGGACGAGGCCGAGCACTGCGACCGGATCGCGATCATGGACCACGGCGAGGTGGTCGTCGAGGACACCCCCGAGGCGCTGAAGTCCAGCATCGGCACCGACCGCATCGCCCTGCGCACCGACGACGACGAGCTGGCCATCGCCCGCGTCCGCGAGCGCCTGGGCATCGAGGCCGGCGTCCACGAGGGGCAGGTGACCCTCGCCGTCGCCCAGGGCGCGCAGGTCGTGCCCCGGCTGTTCACCGAGCTCGGCGTCGGCATCCGCTCGGTCACCGTCACGCGGCCGAGCCTGGACGACGTCTTCCTGACCTACACCGGCCGCACCATCCGCGACTCCGAGGGGGCCGGCCCGGCCGGGTTCCCGTTCGCCGGGAGGCGATGACATGACCACGACCCGACCCGAGACCGCGGCACCCGCCCCGCTCACCGAGGTCCGCAGCGACCTGGCCCACGAGCTGCGCGCCACCTGGGTGGTCATGCGCCGCGAGCTCATCCGGCTGCGTCAGGACCGCGCGCGGATCCTCACCATGCTGCTGCAGCCGGTGCTGTTCATCTTCGTCATGGGCACCGGGCTGGCCAGCATCGTCGACACCGGCGGGAGCACGGACTTCCGCACGTTCCTCTTCCCCGGCGTCCTGGCGACGTCGGTGCTGTTCACCGCCGCGTTCGCCGGCATCTCGCTGGTGTGGGACCGGGAGTTCGGGTTCCTGCGCGAGATGATGGTGGCCCCCATCTCCCGCGCGGCGATCATCTGGGGCAAGTGTCTGGGCGGCGCCGTCGTCGCCACCGTGCAGAGCCTCGTGCTCGTCGCACTCATGGGCACCGTCGGCATCCCCTACGCGCCGGTGCTGATCCTCCAGCTGGTCGCCTGCCTGTTCCTCGGGTCGCTGCTGCTGACCGCGCTGGGCGTGCTGCTGTCGACCCGGATCACGACCATCCAGACGGCGATGCCGGTCAGCCAGCTGCTGATCATGCCGATGATGTTCCTGTCGGGCGCGCTCTTCCCGATCTCCGGGCTGCCCGACTGGCTGGCGGTGCTGACCCGGCTCAACCCGCTGACCTACGTGGTGCAGCCCATGCGGTACTTCGTGCTGGAGCACCTGTCGCTGACCGCTGAGGAGCGCGAGCGGTTGGTGCCGGTGCTCACCTGGTTCGGCTGGGAGGTGCCGGTGGGGGTGCAGCTGCTCACCGTCGCCGTCATCACCCTCGGCCTGGTCGCCCTCGCGGCGCGGGTCTTCAAGACGACGGAGTAGGAGGACCCCCAGGAGGACCCCCAGAAGGACCCCCAGAAGGACCCCGTCGCCCCCCGCCACTCGCAGGCTCGCGGCGGGACCCTGCGACGGGGCCGCCTGACCCCTCGCAGGCTCGCGGCGGGACCCTGCGACGGGGCCGCCTGACCCCTCGCAGGCTCGCGGCGGGACCCTGCGACGGGGCCGCCTGACCCCTCGCAGGCTCGCGGCGGGCCTCGGAACGGGGTCTCCCTAAGCTCCAGCGGTGACCTCCCTCGCCGGTGCCGTGTGGCCGGACCTCCCGCAGCGGCCGCTGCTGCTCGTGCCGCTGGGCGCGGTCGAGCAGCACGGCCACCACCTGCCGCTGGCCACCGACACCACGGTCGCGTGCACGGTGGCCGAGGCGGCGGTCGCCGAGCTGGACGGCGCGCTGTTGGCACCCGCCCTGGCCTACGGCGCGAGCGGTGAGCACGAGGGCTTCCCCGGCACCGTCTCCATCGGCACCGAGGCGCTCACCGGGCTGCTGGTCGAGTACGGCCGCTCGGCGTGCCGGTGGGCCGGCCGCCTGGTGCTGGTCAACGGCCACGGCGGCAACCTCGACGCGCTGCGCACCGCCGGGCGGCGGTTGCGCGACGAGGGGCGCGACGTCGCCTGGTTCCCCTGTGGCGTGCCCGGGGCCGACGCGCACGCCGGGCGCACCGAGACGTCGGTGATGTTGCACGTGGAACCCGCGCTGGTGCGCACCGACCGCGCGGTTGCCGGGGACACCACCCCGATCGCCGAGCTGCTGCCGCGGCTGCGCGCCGAGGGGGTGCGCGAGGTGAGCCCCACCGGGGTGCTCGGCGACCCGGCGGGTGCGTCGGCCGAGGAGGGCGCCGAGCTCCTGGCCACGATGGCCGCCCGGCTCGGGGCCGCCGTCCGGGCGTGGGACGTCGACCCCACCGGTCGGTTGAGGGGCTGATCCCGGCCGCGGTTAGGGTCGCCGGCATGGGCGCACCGTCGGGTTGGCTGGTCGTCGTCGACTACCAGGAGGTCTTCCGCGACACGTCCTCGCCGTGGACGACGCCGCGTTTCGACGAGATCCGCCCGCGCATCCGGTCGCTCGTGGAGGCCTTCGGCGAACGCGTCGTCTTCACCCGGTTCGTCGTCCCGGAGCAGCCGGAGGGCGCCTGGGTCGACTACTACAAGGAGTACGCCTACTTCACCGAGCCGCACGCCATCCCGCTGTTCCAGCTGTCGGAGGACCCGGGCGACCGGCCCGTCATCGACGCCCCGACCTTCGGCAAGTGGGTGCCCGAGGTGGCCGAGCTGGTCGGGGAGGGTCCGGTCACCGTCGCCGGCGTCGCCACCGACTGCTGCGTGCTGTCCACCGTGCTGCCCGCGGCCGACGCCGGCGTGCGCGTGCGGGTGGTCTCGGACGCCTGCGCCGGGGCCGACGACGAGTCGCACGACGACACCATGCGGATCCTCGGCTGCTACGCGCCCCTGGTCGAGGTGACCACGACCGCGGAGGTCCTCGCGGCGGGATGACGCCCGCCCCCGCGGTCCCGGCGCCGCCCTCCGCCCGGCTCCCCGACGGCTTCGCCGTCCGGCTGGACCCCCGGACCAGGCGCAGGGACGGCGGGACGGCGCTGCTCGGGGGCTCCCCGCTGCGGCTGCTCCGGCTGCTGCCGAGGGCCCGCGACCTGCTGCGGGGTGACCGGCTGGTGGTCCGGGACGCCACGACCGCCGCGCTCGCCGCCCGGCTGCTCGACAGCGGCCTCGCCCACCCAGCCCTCGCCCACCCAGCCCTCGCCCACCCGGACCTCCCCGGCGCCGCGGCGGCCGGCCTCACCGTCGTCGTCCCGGTCAAGGACCGCCCCGCCGCGGTCGACCGGCTGCTGGCCGGGCTGCGCGCCGACCCCGCCACCGTGGCGGTGCCGGTCCTCGTGGTGGACGACGGCTCCGCCGACCCCGGGACCCTCGCGCGGGTCGCGACCCGGCACGGTGCCCGCGTGCTGCGGCACGAGGAGAGCCGCGGCCCGGCCGCCGCCCGCAACGCCGGCCTGGCCGCGGCCACCACCGACCTGGTCGCGTTCCTCGACTCGGACTGCGTGCCGCGGCCGGGGTGGGCCACGGTGCTCGCCCCGCACGCGGCCGACCCCCGCCTGGCGCTGGTCGCGCCGCGGATCACCGCGCTGCCCCCGCGCGGCGCCGGCTGGGTGGACCGCTACGAGACGGCGGTCAGCGCGCTGGACATGGGGGCGCACCCCGCGCCGGTGACCGCCGGGACGGCGGTGTCGTACGTGCCCAGCGCCGCGCTGCTGGCCCGCCGCACGGCGCTCGGCGACGGCTTCGACGAGTCGATGCGGGTGGCCGAGGACGTCGACCTGGTCTGGCGGCTCACCGCCGCCGGCTGGCGGGTGCGCTACGAGCCCGCGGCCGAGGTCGCCCACGAGCACCCCTCGGCGACGGGCGAGTGGCTGCGCCGCCGCGCCTTCTACGGCACCGGGGCCGCGCTGCTGGCGGCGCGGCACGGTGCTGCGGTGGCCCCCGTCGTCGTCTCGCCGTGGTCGGCGCTGGCCTGGGGCCTGCTCCTGACCGGCCGTCGACCGGCGGTCGCGGCCGCGGGCGGGGCGCTGGCCGTCACGGCCATCCGGCTGGCGCGGCGGCTGGCCCGGCCGGGGGAGCCGCCGCCCCTCGGGCTGGCGGCCGCCCTGGTGCTGCGCGGCAGCGCGTCTGCCGGGCGCACCCTGGCCCGCAGCGCCACCCGGCACCACTGGCCGCTGGCGCTGGCCGCGGCGGTGGTGTCCCGGCGGGCCCGGCGGACGGTGGTCGCGGCGGCCGCCGCCGACGCCGTCCTCGCCTGGTGGCCGCACCGGCGCGCGGTCGGCCTGCTGCGCTTCGCCGCGGCCCGGCGGCTGGAGGACCTCGCCTACGGCACCGGGCTGTGGGCAGGTGCCCTCCGCGCGCGCGACCCCCGCGCCCTGCTGCCCGCGGCCCCGCCCCCGATGGCCCCACCGCGCCGACCCGCCGCGCGCTGAGACGGCCGGAGGCTGCCTGGTGGAAAGCCGCGCGAGAGGCCACGATGCAGGCGATGAGCCCGAGCCCGTGGACGACGCCGTGACGCTGGTCAACCCCTGGCTCGCGCTGCCCGAGGGACGCCCCGACCCCGCCCACGCCCGGCGGCTCCGGGCCGCCCACGAGGCCCTGGTCACCCGGGGCGGTGCACCGGCCGGCGGCTCGGTGCGCGCCGTCGTCTGGGACTCCTGGCGCCGATGTCTCGGCAGCGGTGTCGACCCCGACGGCACCGCGCCCCCGGTCGACCTCCTCGACGACGACCTGCTGGTCCACCGCGCCGCGCACCCGCTGGCCCCGGTACTGCCGGTGATCCGCCGGCTGCTGGTCGAGGACGCCGAGGCCGACCAGATGATCGTCGCGGTGACCGACGCGGCCGGCCGGATGCTGTGGGTGGAGGGCGACCGGCGGCTGCGGTCGCGCGCCGAGGCCCTGAACTTCGTCGAGGGCGCCCGCTGGTCGGAGGAGGTCGCCGGCACCAACGCCCCCGGCACCGCGCTGGCCCTCGACCACGCCGTCCAGATCTACGGCAGCGAGCACTTCCGCCGTCCGGTGCAGAACTGGAGCTGCTCGGCCGCGCCGGTGCACGACCCGGTGACAGGCGTCCTGCTCGGCGCCATCGACGTCACCGGCGGCGACCACGTGGCCAGCCCGCACGTGCTCACGCTGGTCCGGGCGACCGTGGCCGCGGTCGAGTCCGAGCTGCGCTGGCTGCACCGCGAGCAGACCGCCCGGCGTCCCGCTCCGCCCGCGCCCCGGCCGGCCGCCCCGCGGCTGGAGGTCCTGGGCCGGGAGCGCGCCCGCCTCCGGCTGCCCGCAGGCCCCGTCGAGCTGTCGCTGCGCCACTCCGAGCTCCTGCTGCTGCTCGCCGAGGCCGCCGTCACCGGCCGCGGCCGCACCGCCGAGCAGTTGGCGGCCGAGTGCCACGGCGGGGAGGCCGCCCCGGTGACCGTGCGGGCCGAGCTGTCCCGCCTGCGCCGGCTGGTCGGCACCGACCTCCTCGGCTCCCGGCCGTACCGGCTGCTCGAGCCGCTGGAGACCGACCTGGACCAGGTGCGCCGGCTGCTGGGCCGCGGCGCGGTCGGCGCCGCGCTGGAGCGCTACGCCGGCGCGGTGCTGCCGCGCTCGGCCGCGCCCGGCGTCGTGACCGCCCGCGAGCGGGTCACCGCCCTCCTGCGGCAGGCGGTCCTGGCCAGCCGCCGCCCGGAGCTGCTGCTGCGCTACAGCCGGCTGCCCGAGGCCCAGGACGACGTCGCGGTGTGGCAGACCTGCCTGGAGTGGCTGCCGCCGGGCGCCCCCCACCGGCCCGCGGTCGCCGCGCACCTGCACCGCCTCCGCCGGGCACCCCGCGCGCCGCTGCGCCTGCACTGAGGAAGGACCCCCTGCCCCCCACCGCTCGCGGGCTCGCGGCGGGACCCTGCAGGGGGCCAGGGGCGATGGGGTGACCCCTGCCTCCCACCGCTCGCAGGCTCACGGCGGGACCCTCCAGGAGGCCGTCGTCGGGAATGTCCCCGACGGGGCGGGACTTGGCACCGACACGTGAGCGCACCGCCCGACGTCCCCCTGCCCTCCACCCGGCGGGTCGTCGCCGCGGTCGTCGCCCTCGCCCTGGGCGGCTTCGCGATCGGCACCACCGAGTTCGTCACGATGGGCGTCCTGCCCGACATCGCCGCGGGGATCGGGGTCGACATCCCCACCGCGGGCCACGTCATCTCCGCGTACGCGCTGGGGGTCGTGGTCGGCGCGCCGGTGATCGCCGCGCTGGGCGCCCGGCTGCCCCGCCGCGCCCTGCTGGTCGGGCTGATGGCCGCGTTCCTCGTCGGCAACGTGGGCAGCGCGCTGGCGCCCGGCCAGGCCTCGCTGCTGCTGGCCCGGTTCGTCAGCGGCCTGCCGCACGGTGCGTACTTCGGCGTCGCCTCGCTGGTCGCCGCGGCCCTGGTGCCGCCCCAGTTGCGCGGCCGGGCGGTCAGCTCGGTGATGCTGGGCCTGGCGGTGGCCAACGTCGCGGGGGTGCCGGCGGCCACCTGGCTCGGGCAGCAGCTGGGCTGGCGGGCGGCCTACTGGGCGGTCGTCGTCCTCGCCGCCGTCACGGTGTGCGCGGTCCTCGCGGTGGTGCCGTCCGCGCCGGGCCGGCCGGACGCCGGGGTGGCCACCGAGCTGGCCGCGCTGCGCCGTCCGCAGGTGCTGCTGACCCTGCTCGTGGCCACGGTCGGCTTCGGCGGGATGTTCGCCGTCTACAGCTACATCGCGCCGGTCACCACCGAGGTGACGGAGCTGCCGCGGGGTGCGGTCCCGTGGGTGCTGCTGGTCTACGGCGCCGGCGGCGTCGTGGGCACCGCACTGGGCGGCCGGCTGGCCGACCTCGCGCTGTTCCGCTCGCTGGTGGGGGCCATGGTCACCGTCGGGCTGGTACTGGCGCTGTTCCCCGCCCTCGCGGGCTCGGCCGCGGGCCTGCTGGGCGGGGCCTTCCTGCTCGCCGCGACCGCGTCGGTCCTCGTCGTGACCCTGCAGCTGCGGCTCATGGAGGTGGCCGGCGACGCGCAGATGCTCGGCGCCGCGCTCAACCACTCGGCCCTCAACGCCGCCAACGCCCTCGGCGCCTGGCTCGGCGGCGTGGTCATCGCCGCCGGCCTGGGCTGGACCTCCCCCGCGGTGGTGGGCGCGGGCCTGGCCGCCGTCGGGCTGGCCGCGCTGACGGCCTCGGCGGTGCTTCGCCGCCGCGAGCGGCGCGCCGGGCCGGTGCGGACGGCGCCCGCACCGGCCCCGGCGGGGGGCTAGAGCGTCTCGGCGAACAGCGGGACCGCGTTCTCCAGCGCGTACTCGATGCCGAGCGGGGTGCCGCTGGAGAAGGCGCTGACCAGCTCCTGGTCCTCGAGGACGAGCGCGTGGCCCTGCTGGACCGACGGCAGCGTGCCCCAGACGGGGTTCGAGGTGATGGCGCCGGCCTCCACGAAGATCGGGAAGACGACCGTCAGCGGCGCGTCGAGCAGCGACACCTGCTCGTCGCTGACCGACACGAAGAAGTTGGTGCCGGACAGCTCCTGGATCGCGGGCTTGTTGACGAAGCCGAGCTGCTCCATGAAGTCCACCCGCGAGTCGCCGCGGACGTAGGCGCCGAAGCCCTCGGAGGTGTAGGCCGCCACGGCCACCTCGGTGCCGTCGAACTCGGGGTGCGCGGCGGCGGCCTCGGTGAACTGCTGGTCGATGTCGGCCTCGAGCTGCTGCGCCTCCTCGACCTTGCCCAGCGCCTGGCCGATCAGCTCGAGCTGCTGCTGCCAGGTGGTCTGGTAGGGGCCGGCGCCCTCGGGCTGGCCGATGGTCGGCGCGATCTGCTCGAGCAGGTCGTAGCGCTCCTGCGTGGCGGCCGACCGGGTGTCGAGGATCAGGTCGGGCTCCAGCGCGGCGATCGCCTCCAGGCTCGGCTCCAGGGTGTCGATCAGCTCCGGGGCCTCGTCGTAGCGGCCCTCCGCCCACGGGCCGACGCCCTCGCCGCCGAAGCCCAGCCAGTCGCTGGCCCCGACCGGCTGGACACCGAGGGCCAGCGCCGTCTCGGCGTCCGACCAGCCCAGCGCGACGACGCGGGTCGGCTCCTCCTCGACGGTCACGTCGCCGAAGGCGGTGGCGACGGTGACCGGGAAGGCCCCGGACGACGCCCCGGAGGACGCCGCGACGTCGCCCCCGTCCTCCGCCGGGTCGGAGCCGCAGCTGGTGGCCAGGAGGGCGACGGCGAGCAGCGCGGCGCCACGCAGGACGGGACGGGAACGCATCAGGACTCCTCGGTGCGGTCAGTAGGTGAGGCTCACCTAACACCTGTCCCGGCACGAGCGGGTCACGGGGGTGCGGCCGGGCGTGCTGCAACGGCCCTGCAACGTTGTCCGGCGGCGCGAGTCGGGACGACGCGCCACAGGGACCTCCGCAGATGCGGGCCGTCAAGCGTCCTGGTTCCGCTGCAGCGGAGACGATCTCACGTGCCGCGCAGGTAAGCGTGGCCTAAGTCACTCTCCCGTTGCCAGACTCCGCCTCCAGGTGGCTTCGCCACACGACCCCTGCAACGAAGCGGAGGATCCGTGACACAGATCAACGTGCGGGTCGACGGGGTGTCCTACACCGACGACGTCGAACCGCGGACCCTGCTCGTCCACTACCTGCGTGAACAGCTCGGCAAGGTCGGCACCGTCGTCGGCTGCGACACCAGCAACTGCGGCGCCTGCACCGTCCACCTCGACGGCGCCGCGGTGAAGTCCTGCACCGTGCTCGCCGTCCAGGCCGACGGCAGCGAGGTCACCACCATCGAGGGGCTGGCCCGGGAGGGCGAGCTGCACCCGGTGCAGAAGGCGTTCCACGAGATGCACGGCCTGCAGTGCGGGTTCTGCACCCCGGGGATGATCATGGCGTCGGTCGACCTGCTCAAGGAGAACCCCGACCCCAGCGAGACCGAGGTGCGCGAGGGCATCGAGGGCAACCTCTGCCGCTGCACCGGCTACCAGAACATCGTCCGCGCGGTGCGGCACGCCGCCGCCGAGATGCGCGGCAGCGGGGGCGCCGAGGTGCCGTCCGCCCGCTCGGAGGCCGGGGACACGGCCGCCGCTGACACCGTGGTGGTGCAGGCATGACGATCACCGAGGACGCCGCCGACCTGGCCCCCGCCAAGGAGGTCGGCAAGGCCCGCCGCCGCAAGGAGGACGCCCGGCTCATCACCGGCCGGACGACGTGGACCGACAACATGGTCCTGCCGGGGATGCTGCACATCGCCGTCGTCCGCAGCCCCGTCGCCCACGCCAAGATCACGAACGTCGACGTCTCGGCCGCGAAGCAGGCCCCCGGCGTCGTCGCGGTCTACACCGGCCGGGACCTCGCCGAGCAGCAGGGCTCCATCCCCTGCGCGTGGCCGGTGACGCCGGACATGGTCAACCCCGGGCACCCCTCCGTCGCCGTGGAGGAGGTCAACCACGTCGGGGAGGCCGTCGCCGTCATCGTCGCCCGCAGCCGGGCCGCCGCGGCCGACGCCCTCGAACTGGTGGACGTCGACTACTCCCCGCTGCCCCCGGTGCTGGACATGGAGGAGGCGGTCAAGGGCGAGGCGGACCTCTGCCACGACCACATCGAGTCCAACACCGCGTACCACTTCGTCTTCGACGCGGGCGAGGCCGGCACCGGCGCCGACACCGAGCAGGCCTTCGCCGACGCCGACGTCGTGGTCAGCCGCCGCTTCGTCAACCAGCGGCTGATCCCGGCCTTCATGGAGCCGCGCTCGGTCGTCGTCCAGCCGCAGGGCGACAACTTCACCATGTGGTCGGCCACCCAGATCCCGCACGTGCTGCGGGTGATGCTGGCGATGGTCACCGGCGTCCCCGAGCACAAGCTCCGCGTCATCGCCCCCGACGTCGGTGGTGGCTTCGGCGGGAAGCTGCAGGTCAACCCCGAGGAGGTCATCGCGCTCCTGGTGGCCCGGCGGCTGGGCAAGCCGGTCAAGTGGACCGAGACCCGCAGCGAGTCGCTGATGACCGCCCACCACGGCCGCGACCAGATCCAGTACATCGACGTCGCCGCCGACCGCGAGGGCAACGTCAAGGGCCTCAAGGTGCGGCTGCTGGCCGACATGGGCGCCTACCTGCGGCTGATCACCCCGGGCGTCCCGGCGCTGGGCGCGTTCATGTTCCCGGCGATCTACAAGTTCCCGGCCTACCGGTTCGAGTGCGACGGCGTCTTCACCAACAAGGTGCCCACCGACGCCTACCGCGGCGCCGGCCGGCCGGAGGCGACCTTCGCCATCGAGCGGATCATGGACGAGCTCGCCGTCGAGCTGGGCATGGACCCGCTGGAGCTGCGCCGGAAGAACTGGATCCAGGCCCAGGAGTTCCCGTTCACCACCGTTGCGGGCCTGGAGTACGACAGCGGCGACTACGACGCCGCCACCCGGCAGGCGCTGGAGCTGATCGGCTACGACGAGCTGCGCGAGGAACAGCGCCGCCGCCGCGAGTCGAACGACCCGGTGCAGCTGGGCATCGGGTTCTCCACGTTCACGGAGATGTGCGGCCTGGCGCCGTCCCGGGTGCTGGGTTCGCTGTCCTACGGGGCCGGCGGCTGGGAGTCGGCGTCCATCCGGATGCTGCCCACCGGCAAGGTCGAGGTCGTCACCGGCTCGACGCCGCACGGCCAGGGCCACGAGACGGCGTGGAGCCAGCTGGTCGCCGACCAGCTCGGCGTCCCCTTCGAGGACGTCGAGGTGCTGCACGGCGACACCGCGGTGGCCCCCAAGGGCATGGACACCTACGGCTCCCGGTCCCTGGTGGTCGGCGGGACGGCGGTGGTCAAGGCCGCGGAGAAGGTCGTCGCGAAGGCCCGCAAGGTCGCCGCGCACCTGCTCGAGGCCAGCGAGGACGACCTCGAGTTCGCCGACGGCAAGTTCTCGGTGCGCGGCACGCCCGGCACGAGCATGGGCATCCAGGAGATCGCCCTGGCGGTCTTCGCGGCGCACGACTACCCGGAGGACGTCGAGCCGTCGATCGACGCGGACGCCACCTACGACCCGGCCAACTTCTCCTTCCCCCACGGCACGCACATCTGCGCCATGGAGGTCGACACCGAGACCGGCATGGTCACGATCCGCAAGTACGCCTGCGTGGACGACGTCGGCACGATCGTGAACCCGCTGATCGTCGAGGGGCAGGTGCACGGCGGGCTGGCGCAGGGGATCGCCCAGGCGCTGTACGAGGAGGCCGTCTACGACGCCGACGGCAACCTCACCACCGGCACGTTCGTCGACTACCTGGTGCCGTCGGCGGCCGACCTGCCGCACTTCGACACCGGTAACACGGTGCACGAGGCGCCGGGCAACCCGATCGGGGCCAAGGGCGTCGGCGAGGCCGGCTGCATCGCCAGCACGCCCGCGGTGGTCAACGCCGCCCTCGACGCCCTCCGGCCGCTGGGGGTGAGCGACATCCGCATGCCGCTGACGCCGGAACGGGTGTGGCGGGCCATCCACCAGGGCGGGGACGGCGGCGACCGCGCCACCGCCGGCACCAACGCCTACGGCGGGGCGCAGACCGAGACCACCGCCGGCGTCTCCACCCCGCAGTCGTCCCTCGGAGGTGACCGGTGATCTGCCGATTCGACGAAGGAGAAGCGCCGTGATCCCCGCTCCGTTCGCGTACGCCCGGCCGACGACCGTCGACGAGGCGCTGCAGGCCATCGCCGACGGCGGCGAGGACGTGAAGATCCTGGCCGGCGGCCAGTCGCTGATCCCGGTCATGCGGCTGCGCCTGGCCGCGCCCGAGACGGTCGTCGACCTGTCGCGGGTGAGCGAGCTGCGCGGCGTCCGAGACGACGGCGACGCGATCGTCATCGGGGCCATGACCACGCACCACGACGTGCTGGTCGACCCCCTGATCGCGCAGCACGCGCCGCTGATCGCCGAGGCCACCGAGACCGTCGCCGACCGGCAGGTGCGGGCACGCGGCACCTTCGGCGGCGCGCTGGCGCACGCCGACCCGGCCGGTGACCTGCCGGCCGTGGCGCTCGCGCTGGACGCCGAGTTCGTGATCGCCGGCCCCGGCGGGGCGCGGCGCACGGTGCCCGCGGCGGACTTCTTCGTCGACTACCTCACCACCGCGCTGGAGGAGGGGGAGCTGCTCGTCGAGATCCGCGTCCCCAAGCTGGCCGGGCAGTGGGGCATGCACTACGAGAAGTTCAACCGGGTGGCGCAGGCCTGGTCGATCGTCGCGGTGGCCGCGGCGGTCCGCCGCGAGGACGGGCGCATCGCGGAGGCCCGGATCGGGCTGACCAACATGGGCCCGACCCCGCTGCGCGCCAGAGCCGCCGAGGCCGCCCTGGCGGGGGCGGCGGCCAGCGCGGACGCCATCGCGGCGGCGGCGCAGGCGGCCGCGGAGGGCACCAGCCCGAGCAGCGACCTCAACGCGCAGGCCGACTACCGCCAGCACCTGGCGCAGGTGCTGACTCGCCGTGCGGTGACCACCGCCGCCGGGTTGTAGCGTCGGTCACCCGCCCCCGGAACCGCCCAGTCCCTCTCGGCCGGCCCGCCCCTCGGGGCGGACCGGCCGAGCCACGTAGCCCAGGAGGTCGCACCGTGCAGTTGGAGAACTCGTTCACCGTCCCCGTGCCCATCGACGAGGCCTGGCGGGTGCTGCTGGACATCGAGCGGATCGCGCCGTGCATGCCCGGCGCCGCCCTGGACTCGGTCACCGGCGACGACTTCACCGGCCGGGTGAAGGTCAAGCTCGGCCCGATCAACCTCACCTACCAGGGCAAGGCCTCCTTCATCGAGAAGGACGAGGCCGCGCACAAGGCGGTCATCGACGGCCGTGGCAAGGACCAGCGCGGCAACGGCACCGCGTCCGCGCTGATCACCGCCCAGTTGAAGGCCGAGGGCGACACCACGCGGGTGGACGTCCTCACCGACCTCAACATCACCGGCCGGCCCGCCCAGTTCGGCCGCGGCGTCATGACCGACGTCGGGAACAAGCTGCTGGGGCAGTTCGCCGACAAGCTCGCCGCCCAGCTCGGGGCCGGCGACGAGCAGGCCGCCGCGACCCCGCCCCCGGCCGGTGCGGCCGCGACGGCGGCCGGCGTGGCCGAGGAGGTCGCCGCCTCCGTCGAGCAGGTGCCCGGCGACGGCGCCGCGGCCACGGCGACGCGCAACGCGGCGTCGGCGGCCCGGGAGTCCGCCGCGGCCGCGGCGGACAAGGCCGCCGGTGACACCACCTCGGTGAGCACCCCGGCCGGCCCGTCCGCGACCCCGGCGTCCACCCCGGCGGTGCCGGCCACCGCCGCTCCGGGCGCCGCGGCCCCGGCCACGGTGGCGAGCACCCCGGCCGGCCCGGCCGCCACGCCCGCCAGCACCCCGGCCCGGTCGCCCCAGGCCGAGCCCGAGCCGATCGACCTGCTCGAGGTCGCCGGCGGCGCGGCGATGGCCCGCTACGCGACGCCGCTGGCCGGCGTCGCCGCGGTGCTGCTGGTGATCACGCTGATCGTGCGCCGGCGCCGCCGCCGCTGAGCCCGTCGGGTGGGGTCGCCGGCGAGGTCAGCCGGCGACCCCGCCCAGGCCGTCCACGGCCGCCGCGGCGACGACGTCCGGCGCCGCCTTGAGCGCGTGGTCGCCGGGCACGGCGTAGACCGAGGCGCCGGCCCGGCCGGACAGGACGGCGGCGACGTCCTCGGGGCCGCCGAACGCGTCCCGCTCGCCCTGCACCACGACCAGCGGCACCTCGACCGCGGTCAGTTCCCCGGCGCGGCTCTTCTCGGGCCTGCCCGGCGGGTGCAGCGGGAACGCCAGACACAGCACCGCCGCGGCCTCCTGCGCCGCCGCCGTCCGGCAGGCCACCCGCGCCCCGGCGCTGCGGCCGCCCAGCACCAGGGGCCCGGTCAGCCGGCCGCCGTACCGCAGCGCGTCGAGGACGGCGGTCCAGGCGAGGTCGAGCCGGGCCGGCGCCGGCGCGATCCGCTTCCCCGCGACCCGCCAGGGCTGCTCGACGCGCAGCACCCGCCAGCCGGCCGCCGCGGCGGAGGTGGTGACGGCCAGCAGGTCGGCGGACTCGATGCCGCCGCCGGCGCCGTGGCCCAGCACGAGGGTGCCGAGGGTGCCGTCGGCCGGTTCGGTGGTGGTGACCCGGGCCGGGCCGAGCGGGGTGGGCAGGTCGGTCATGCGGGGAGGGCGAGCAGCGCGTCCACGGCGCCGGTGACGTCCTCGGCGACGAGCGCGGCCGGGTCGTACACCCCGGGGTAGGCCCGCTCGGTGCGCGGGAACCAGGCGGCGGACAGGCCCGCCCGCAGCGCCCCGTGCACGTCCCACGCGTGGGCGGCGACCAACGCCATCCGCTCCGGGGCCACGTCGCAGACGCCGGCCGCCCACAGGTACACCTCGCGGGCGGGCTTCCAGGCGCGGATGACCTCGCTGGACAGCGAGCGCTCCACCAGCGCCCCCACCCCGCCGCGCTCGAGCCCGGCCTCGGCGACGCCCGGCGAGCCGTGGGTGAGGGTCACCACCCGCACGCCCGCGGCGGTGAGCCGGCGCAGCGCGGGCTCGACGTCCGGGTGCGGTGCCAGCTCGAGGAACGCCTCGGCGACCCGCGTGCGGTCGCCGTCGGGGAGGTCGCTGACCTGGGCGAGGGCCGCGTCGAAGGCGTCCCGGAAGCGGCACCAGGTGCCGGCCGCCGCGGTGGCGAAGCCGGTGAGCAGGGTGCGCGCGAAGACGGTGCCGAGCAGGTCGGCGGGCTGGCCGAGCTCCACCAGGGCGGCCCGCACGGGGGCCAGGTCGAGCAGGGTCTCGTTGACGTCGAAGGCGACGACGTCCGGACGGCGGAGGGGAGCGCTCACGCCTCGCGCCGGTCGGCGTCGTCGGCCGGGGCCGTCGTCGAGGGCTCGGTCGCCGGGCGGTCGGCGGTGGTGGTCCGACCGGCCGCGGCGCGGGTGCGGCGGTGCCGGCGGACGTCCTTGGCCCGCTTGTAGACCAGCCAGGCCAGCCCCACGGTGACGGCGGCGACGACGGCGTAGTCCAGGTACTTGAGGTTGTCGCGGACGAAGTCGCCGGCCGCCACGCCCAGCCCGATGAGCACGCTGTTCCAGATCAGGCTGCCGCCGGCGGTGAAGAGCAGGAACTGGCCGAACGGCATCCGCACGACACCGGCCGGCACGGAGATGAAGCTGCGCACGATCGGCACCATGCGGCCGAAGAACACCGCCGAGCGCCCGTGCCGCTCGAACCAGGCGAAGGTCCTGTCGACGTCCGCGGTCTCCACCAGCGGCAGGCGGTCGAGGAACGCGTGCGAGCGGCGCGGCCCGAGTGCCCGGCCGACGTAGTAGAAGAAGATCGCCCCGAGGACCGACCCGAGCGTGGCGCACAGGACGACCGGGACGATCGTCATCCGGCCCTCGTTGATCAGCACGCCGGCCGCACCGAGCACGGCCTCGCTCGGGATCGGCGGGATGACCGTCTCGAGCAGGATGGACAGGCCCACGCCCACCGGCCCCAGCTTCTCCACCATGTCGAGCAGGAAGCCGGTGATGCCGCCCTGATCGGAGGAGGCAGCGGCGGCGAGGAACGACATGGCTCCACGGTAACGGCGCGGTCACGGGAGGGCCGGGACGGCAGGGGTAGCTTCGCCACTCATGCGCCAGCGCTTCACCGCCCGGGCCGTCGTCGTGGGGGACCGGGCCGGCACGGTGGTCCCCGACGCGGTGGTCGACGTCGACGACGGCACGATCACCTGGGTCGGCGCGGCGGCGGACGCCCCGCCCGCCAGGGACGCCGAGGTCGTCGCCCTGCCCGGAGTGCTGACGCCGGGGCTGGTCAACGTCCACTCGCACGCGCCGATGGTGCTGTTCCGCGGGCAGGCCGAGGGGCTGCCGCTGGAGCGCTGGCTGCGCGAGGTCATCTGGCCGCGGGAGGCCCGGCTCACCCCCGAGGACGTCGAGGTCGCGATGACCGCGGCCTCGGCGGAGATGCTGCGCGGCGGGGTCACCACGAGCGTGGAGATGTACTTCTCGCCCGAGCGGATCGCCGCCGCGGTCGGCCGGACTGGGGCGCGGGCGGTGGTCGCCACCCCGCTCATCCCGCTGCCCGGGATGCCGCCGCTGGCCGAGCAGCTGGCCCACGCGGTGGACCTCGCCGCCGGCGCCCCGCACGACGGCGCCATCGAGTACGGCATCGGGCCGCACGCGGCCTACACGCTCCCCCTGCCGGTGCTGCGCGACGCCGCGGCCGCCGCACGCGAGCACGGCCTGCTGCTGCACCTGCACGTGGCCGAGACCGTCGTCGAGGACGCCGACCTGCTGGCCGCCCACGGGCTCTCGACACCCGCGCTGCTGGCCGCCCACGACGTCCTCGGCGGCCGGGTGCTCGCCGCCCACTGCGTGCACCTCGACGAGGGCGACCTGGAGTTGTGGCGCGAGTACGACGTCGCCGTCGCGCACTGCCCGGCCAGCAACGCGAAGCTGGCCAGCGGCATCGCGCCGGTGCGGGCGATGCTGGACCGCGGCATCCGGGTCGGGCTCGGCACCGACGGGCCGGCGTCCAACGACGGGCTGGACCTGCTGGCCGACGTCCGGCTGGCCGCGCAGCTGGCCCGGCTGCGGGAGCGTTCGGCCACCGCACTGACCGCGGCCGAGGCGTTCTGGCTGGCCACCGGTGCCGCCGCCGACGCCATCGGCCGGCCCGACCTGGGGCAGCTCGCCGTCGGGCGGCGGGCCGACCTCGTGCACGTCGACACCCGTGACCTGCTGTTCGAGCCGGTGGGGGACGTCGAGGACGTGCTCACCCACCTGGTCTGGTCCGGCGCCTCCCGGCTGGTGCGCGACACCTGGGTGGGCGGCCGGCAGGTGGTGCGCGACGGCGCCTGCACCACGGTGGACGCCGAGGCGCTGCGGGCCGAGGTCGCCGAGCGCGCGGCCCGCCTCAGCGGAGGCTGAGCGTGCACGTCTCCTGCGCTGTGGGCCTCCGCTACGGCGCCTCCGCTACGGCCGGAGGGAGATGGTCTCGCCGCGGGTCACGGTGCGCAGCTCGCCCGGGGCGCGCCGGGCCGCCACCTCGCGGACGAAGTCGCCCAGCGGGGACCGGAAGCGGTCGTAGTCGTCGAAGTGGATCGGCACGGTGACCGGCGGCTTCAGCAGCTCGACGAGGTCGGCGCCCTGCCGGCCGTCCATCGTGACCGTGACGCCGAGGGCCTTGGTGCCGCCCAGGTGCGGGATGAGCACGTCGAGCGGGCCGCAGCGCTGCAGCACCTCGCCGAGCCAGGGCCGGAAGATCGTGTCGCCGCTGACGTAGCCCCGCCAGCTCACCTCGCCGTCGCGCACCAGCTCCAGGACGCTGCCCATCACGGGCGGCAGCACCTTCGCCAGCGGCCCGGGCCCGTGGACGCCGGGCACCGAGGTGATCCGCAACGTCTCGCCGTCCCGGGTCAGCTCGTGCCGCTGCCAGGGCCGCAGGTCGAGGGTGGCCCGGAAGCCGCGCCGGCCCAGCGCGGCGGCGGCCGCCTGCGTGGTCACCACGGGGGTGTCCTTGTCGAGGGTGCGGGTGGCGATGCGGTCCCAGTGGTCGGCGTGCAGGTGCGACAGCAGGATCGAATCCAGCTGCGGCAGCTGGGCGGGCAGCAGCGCGGGGTCGGTGAGCCGCTTGGTCCACAGCCCCTTGCCGAGGTAGGCACGCTGCCCGCGGTGCAGGAAGTTCGGGTCGGTCAGCAGGGTGAACGCGCCGATGCGCAGCAGCGTGGTGGCGTTCCCGCCGAAGGTGAGGGTGACGTCGCCGGCGGAGGACGGCGGGGGAGTGGCCATGGCCCTCGACTACCCCGCCGCCTCGCGGGTGACGCCGGATGCCCGAGGAGCCGACAGGCCTGCGTGCTCGTGGCCACCAGCGCGCGATCGCCTGGGGTCCGCAGGACCCGGTGCGTGCGGCGGGAGCTCGACGGAAGGGAGGCCGTCCGCCCCGGCTGGTAGACAGGGCGGGTGGCTGCCTCCCGCGACGTGGACGCGTCCTTCCTCGCCCTCCCGCTCTCCGCGCTGACCGACGCGGCGCTCACCCGCGCGCTCGACCTGGGGTGCGAGCACGCCGACCTGCGGGTCGAGCGGGTCCGCACCCAGTCGATCAGCCTGCGCGACGCCCGCCTGGAGTCCCTGGCCGACGGGGAGGACCTCGGGCTGGCCGTGCGCGTGGTCCACGAGGGCACCTGGGGCTTCGCCGCCGGCGTCGTCCTCACCGCCGCGGAGGCCGTGCGGCTGGCCGAGGAGGCCGTCGCGGTGGCGCAGGTGTCCGCCGCGGTGAACAGCGACCGCGTCGAGCTCGCCCCCGAGCCGGTGTACGCCGACGCCGTGTACGTCTCCGACTACGACGTCGACCCGTTCACGGTGCCCGACGCCGAGAAGACCGGGCTGCTGACCGAGCTGTCCGAGCGGCTGCTGGCCGCCGACGGCGTCGAGCACGTGCAGACCGGCTGCACGGCGGTGAAGGAGCAGAAGTACTACGCCGACACCGCCGGCACCCGGACCCGGCAGCAGCGGGTGCGCATCCACCCCGACCTCACCGCGCTCACCGTCGACCGGTCCACCGGGGCGTTCGAGAGCATGCGCACCCTCGCGCCGCCGGTGGGGCGGGGCTGGGAGTACCTGACCGGCACCGGCCGGGACTGGCGCGGCGAGCTGGCCGAGATCCCCGAGCTGCTGCGGGAGAAGACCAAGGCGCCGTCGGTGCAGGCGGGCCGGTACGACCTGGTGGTGGACCCGTCGAACCTGTGGCTGACCATCCACGAGTCGATCGGCCACGCCACCGAGCTCGACCGCGCGCTCGGCTACGAGGCCGCCTACGCCGGCACCTCGTTCGCCACCGTCGACAAGCTCGGCTCGCTGCAGTACGGCTCGCCGATCATGCACGTCACCGGCGACCGCACCACCGTCCACGGGCTGTCCACGGTCGGCTGGGACGACGAGGGCGTGGCCGGGCAGAGCTGGGACATCGTGCGGGACGGCGTCCTCGTCGGCTACCAGGTGGACCGCAACATGGCGCGCCTGCGCGGGCTCCCGCGGTCCAACGGCTGCGCCTTCGCCGACTCCTCCCAGCACGTGCCGATCCAGCGGATGGCCAACGTCTCGCTGCAGCCGGCGCCCGGCGGCCCCTCGACCGAGGAGGTCATCGCCGGCGTCGAGCGGGGCATCTACGTCGTCGGCGACAAGAGCTGGTCGATCGACATGCAGCGGTACAACTTCCAGTTCACCGGCCAGCGGTTCTACCGGATCGAGAACGGCCGCCTGGCCGGGCAGCTCCGCGACGTGGCCTACCAGGCGACGACGACGGAGTTCTGGGGGTCGATGGCCGTCGTCGGCGGGCCGCAGACCCACGTGCTCGGCGGTGCCCTCAACTGCGGCAAGGGCCAGCCCGGTCAGGTGGCCCCGGTCAGCCACGGCTGCCCCGTCGCCCTGTTCGAGAACGTGAACATCCTCAACACGGTGCAGGAGGCCGGCCGATGAGCTCCTCGACCCCGCAGGACGTCGTCGAGAAGGCGCTGGCCGCCTCCACCGCCGACGGGCAGGTCGCCTTCGTGGTGGAGAGCTCGCAGGCCAACCTGCGCTGGGCGGGCAACAGCCTGACCACCAACGGGTCGATGCGCTCGCGGCAGGTCGTCGTCGTCTCGTTCGTGGACGGCGGGGCCGGGATGGCGACCGGCACCGTGGCCCGCACCGGCAACCCGGACGTCGCGGAGCTGGTCGCGGCCAGCGAGCAGGCCGCCCGTGACGCGGGGCCGGCCGAGGACGCCGTGCCGCTGGTGTCGGAGACGCCGCCGGGCGCCGGGGACTGGGACGCCGACCCGGCCGAGACCTCGATCGGCGTGTTCGCCGACTTCGCCCCCGCCCTCGGGCAGGCCTTCGGTGAGGCGCGCGGCCGCGACGAGCTGCTGTTCGGCTACGCCGAGCACGCGATGGCGACCACCTACCTGGGCACCTCGACCGGGTTGCGGCTGCGGCACGACCAGCCCACCGGGCGGGTGGAGCTCAACGGCAAGAGCGCCGACATGAGCCGCTCGGTCTGGGCCGGCACCGGCACCCGGGACTTCGCCGACGTCTCGGTGGCGGCGCTGGCCGCGGAGGTGGAGCGCAAGCTCGGCTGGTCGCGGCGCCGGGTGGAGCTCCCGGCCGGCCGGTACGAGACGCTGCTGCCGCCGTCCGCGGTCAGCGACCTGATGATCTACGCCTACTGGACGATGGAGGCCCGCGACGCCGACGAGGGGCGCAACGTCTACGCCAAGGCCGGCGGCGGCAACCGGGTGGGGGAGCGGCTGGCGGCCCTGCCGCTGACGCTGCGCAGCAACCCGTTCGAGCCGGGCCTGGAGGCCGCTCCGTTCCAGGTGGTCAGCGGGTCGTCGGGGTCGGCGTCGGTCTTCGACAACGGGATGGCGACGCCGGCGGTCGACTGGATCTCCGGCGGCGTCCTCAGCAACCTCATCCGCCCGCGGGCGTGGGCCCTGAAGACGACGGCGCCGGCGACCGCCGCCGTCGACAACCTCGTGCTCGAGCTGCCCGGGGCGACCGCCACCCAGGAGGAGATGGTGGCCGCCACCGACCGCGGCCTGCTGCTGACCACGCTCTGGTACATCCGCGAGGTCGACCCGCAGACGCTGCTGCTCACCGGGCTGACCCGCGACGGCGTCTTCCTCGTCGAGGGCGGCGAGGTGACCGGCGCGGTGAACAACTTCCGGTTCAACGAGTCGCCGGTCGACCTCCTGGCCCGCATCACCGAGGCCGGTCGCACCGAGCGGACCCTCCCGCGGGAGTGGAACGACTGGTTCACGCGAGCGGCGATGCCGCCGGTGCGGGTGCCGGACTTCAACATGAGCAGCGTGTCGCCCGCCAGCTGACGCCGCCGGGAGCATCGACCGAGCGCCAGCGAGGGAGGAGCGGACCGGGGGCGGAAGCGGCGCGTGGCCACGGCCGGCTGAGGGCCGCGCCAGGACGGTCATCGCGGCGCGGCGCGCCGACACCTCGCCACGGTGGGTGGTCGAGTGCCAACCGTTCCGTCACATCGTTGGCGGATCGTGACCGTGACGTTCTGCAAACACCCAAATACCGTGAGTCCTGTCGGGATGGACGCACGGACGCAACCACCGCCAGTACCACCCCGCGCAACAGTCGAAACGTGGCTCGGACGTCTTCCTCGTCCCGGCCACAGACAGGCCCCGCGCGAACACCGGGGCCGGTGAGGGGGAGGTCCCGTGGCACGAGGTCAGAAGCCGTCGGTGTTCCAGGTCGGTCAGCTCTGGGACGACGGCGACACCGTCGTCGTCTCCGGCTGGGGTCTCGGGCTGTGCGCCGCCGCCTGCTCCTGCCACCGGCACCCCTCCGCCGGTCACCTCACCATCGCCGAGGACCAGGCCGCCGGTCTGCTCGGCCTGGCGAGCTACCGCGACGACTGCGACTGCTGCGAGCCCTGGACGGCCGACGAGCTCGGCGCCATCCTGCGCGACCTCGAGATGGTCTCCGGGATCGACGCCCAGGAGCCCCTCGCCGGCTGAACGCCAGGGACTGCTGAGCTCCGGAGCCGCGCGCCGGTTGGTGCGCGGCCTCTGGGGTAGGGCCGCCCCATGCTGGGACGAGCTGCCCTCCGCGGTGCCCTGGCCGGGCTGGCCGGCACCGCAGCCATGACGCTCGGTGAGAAGGTCGAGCAGTCGTTCACGCACCGGCCGGACTCCTACGTGCCGGCCCGCACCCTCACCGCGCTGACCACCCGCCGCCGGCTGCCGGGCTCCGCGCGCCCGCCGGTGCGCAACCACCTCATGCACTGGGGCACCGGCGCCCTCGTCGGCGCCCTGCGCGGCATCTGGTCGGCCAGCGGCCTGCGCGGCTGGCGGGCGTCGGCCTGGCACACCTCCGTGCGGCTGGCCACCGACCAGACGCTGGAGAACGCCACCGGCGTCGGCGCGCCGCCGTGGACCTGGTCCCGACGCGACCAGGTCGTCGACCTCGGCGGCAAGGCCCTCTACTCGTTCGTCACCGGCGCCGTCG
The DNA here is from genome assembly GCF_054050135.1 of Geodermatophilus sp. SYSU D00705. Taxonomy (NCBI): domain Bacteria; kingdom Bacillati; phylum Actinomycetota; class Actinomycetes; order Geodermatophilales; family Geodermatophilaceae; genus Geodermatophilus; species Geodermatophilus sp. SYSU D00705. The sequence continues at coordinate 228,680 of NZ_JBJGYT010000003.1, forward strand.
CCGACCGGTTGGTCCCCCTGGCGCCCGACCGGCACCCGTCCGGGGCGGCCGGACCCCGCCGGCGGTAGCTGCCGCGCCGTGATCGCCGTCCTCACCGCCGCGGCGAGGACACCGCCGTCCCGCTAGCCCCTCCTGCTGACAGGTCCGACGCCGCGGCGGGACGCGGGGGCCTGCTGGTGCCGGTGTGACGCATGAGTCGCGACCCCGGCCCTGCGGCCCGCGCGGCGCCCCCTACACGTCGACATGCCCTCCTTACCGTGCGTACAGACGCGCGAGGAACACCGCCCACTTCCCGGGGCGGGGCGTGGCGAGAGGGGGCCGGCGATGCAGCGCAACCGGACGACGAGGCGACGCTGGTTCGGAGCCACCCTCTCCGTGGGCGCCGCCGCGGCGGTCGTGCTGGCCCCCGCCACCGCCGGCGCCACGCCGACCACCGCCGCGGACGCCGCCCGCCTGGTGGAGGAGACCGGCCAGCAGCTGACCGACCTCGACGAGCAGGTGCACTCGGCGCAGCTCCTCGTCGCCGAGCAGCAGCAGGTGGCCGCCGCGGCCGCGCAGACCGCCGAGCAGGCGCACGCCGAGGTCGCCCGGTACGAGCCGCAGCTGCGGGCCTTCGCGCAGAGCGGCTGGACCAGCCACTCGCAGTCGCGGGTCGCCGCCTTCCTCACCGGCGAGTCCGCCGCCGACGTCGTCCAGCAGATGACGACGCTGGACCTCATCGCCAGCCACACCGAGGGGCTGCTCACCGAGGTGGCCGCGGCGCAGGACGCGGCCCAGGAGGCGCAGGCCCAGGCGGACGCCGCCGCGGCCCAGGCCACCGCGGCCCTCGCCGAGCTGGAGCGCCAGAAGGCCGACGTGCAGGCCCGCGTCGACGCCTACGAGGCCGACTTCGAGCGGCTGTCGGAGGAGGAGCAGGCCGCGGTCACGGCACGGCTGGCCGGCCCGGCCCTCGCGGCGCCCTCCACCGCCGCGGTGGTGGCCGCCGCGCCCAGCGAGGCCGTCGGCGCGGTCATCCGGGCGGCGCTGGCCCAGCTGGGCAAGCCCTACGTGTGGGGCGCGTCCGGCCCCGAGGGGTTCGACTGCTCCGGCCTGACCAGCTTCGCCTACCAGGCGGCGGGGGTCTCGCTGCCGCACTCCAGCCGGTCGCAGTCGCAGATGGGCACCGAGGTCCCCCGCGCCCAGCTCCAGCCGGGCGACATCGTCTACTTCTACTCGCCGGTCAGCCACGTGGGCATCTACATCGGCGACGGCAAGATGGTGCACGCCCGGACCTTCGGGCAGCCGGTCGCCGTCACCACCGTCGACCAGCGCGGCTACGCCGGAGCGCGCCGCATCCTCTGAGTCGGCCCCCCGGCCTCAGTGCGGCCGCCGGCCCTCGGCGAGCATCTGCACCAGCGTGGCGATGCGCCGCGCCCGGGTCGCGGACGTCGCGGCGGTGGTGACCCGGTGCAGGACGGCGTAGCGGTTGGCCCGGTCCAGCGCGGCGAACTGCTCCTGGGCCGCGGGGACCGCGGCGAGCGCGGCGGCCAGGTCGTCGGGCACCGTCGCGGTGGCCGGCCCGGCGTAGGCCCGCTCCCAGCGCCCGTCGGCCTGCGCCGCCGCCACGGCCGCCAGCCCGGCCGGGCGCATCCGCCCGGCCGCGGTCAGCGCCTCGACCGCCGCGACGTTCTTCTGCGACCAGATGCTGCGCGCCCGGCGCGGGGTGATGCGCTGGAGGTAGAAGTCGTCGTCGAGCCGGTTGGACCGGCCGTCGATCCAGCCGAAGCACAGCACCGACTCGACGAGTTCGGCGTAGGTCACCGACGGCACCCCGGCGCCCTTCTTGGCGAGCTTCACGTAGAGCCCCGGGGCCGTGGCGTGCTCGGCGTCCAGCCACTCCTCCAGCGCGGACTGGTCGGGGAAGGCCCGAACCGGCAGGTCGGTCGGCAGCGTCACGGCGGCGATCCTCGGGCCGGCCCGGCGCCGCCGTCCAGTGCCCGCACGCCGGTCGGCGGTTTGGCCGCTCCGCCGGGCGGCTAGAGGCGGGATCCCGGGCGCTGCGGCCGGGCGGCGCGACCCGAGGAGGCGGGATGGGTGACCAGGGCCCCGGACCGGCGGTGCTGTGGCTGGTCCGGCACGGCGAGAGCATGGGCAACGTCGCCGACGCGCGGGCCCAGGAGGCCGGGGCCGGCCGGCTGGACCTCGACATCCGCGACCCCGACGTCCCGCTGTCGGACACCGGCCGGGCGCAGGCGGAGGCCCTCGGGCGTCACCTGGCCGCGCTGCCGGCGGAGCAGCGGCCCACCGCGGCGCTCAGCTCCCCCTTCGCCCGCGCCCTCACCACGGCGCGGCTGGCGACGGCCGGCCTGGGCGTGCGCGTGCGCACCGACGAGCGGCTGCGGGAGCGGGACTTCGGCGCCTTCGACGGCATGACCGGCGCGGGCATCCGCGAGCACCACCCGGAGGAGGCCGACCGGCGAGACCTGCTCGGCAAGTTCTACTACCGGCCACCGGGCGGCGAGAGCTGGGCGGACGTCGCGCTGCGGCTGCGCAGCCTGCTGGCGACCGAGGCGCTGCGGCACGACTGCGACCGGCTCCTCGTCGTCGCCCACCAGGCGGTGATCATGGTGTTCCGCTACGTGCTCGAGGAGCTGACCGAGCAGGAGCTGCTGGCCGTCGACCGCGACCACCGGGTGGCCAACGCCTCGCTGACCCGGTACGAGATGGACGCCGACGGCTCCCTGCGGCTGGCGGCGTTCAACGAGGTCGACCACCTCACCGCCGAGGCCGAGCCGGTCACCGAGGAGCCCGATGCCGCACCGCGGCCCTGACCCCACCCGCATCGGCCCCGAGCTGCTGCGCGGGTGGCCGCTGCCCGAGCCGACCGGCGGCAAGAACGCCCGCGGCTCCGTCCTGGTCATCGGCGGCAGCACCGAGACGCCGGGCGCGGTGCTGCTCGCCGCGCACGGGGCCATGCGCGCCGGGGCGGGCAAGCTGCAGGTGGCCACCGTGGCGTCCCTGGCCGCCTTCGTCGCCACGGCCCTCCCCGAGGCGCGCGTGTGCGCCCTGCCCGAGACCCGGGGCGGCGCCGTCCGGGCCGGTGCCGCCGACTCGGTCCGCGAGCTCGTCGAGGCCGCGGACGCCGTCCTGATCGGCCCCGGCATGGCCGACACGGAGGAGGCCCGCGGCTTCGGGGAGCGGCTCCTGTCCGGCGTGCGCGGGTGCCTGACCCTCGACGCCCTCGGGCTGGCCTGCGTGACGGCCGACGACGCCTGCCTGCGGCACCTCGAGGGCCGGGTGGTGCTGACCCCCAACCCGACCGAGATCGCCATCGCGCTGCACGTCGACGAGGAGCAGGTGGACGACGACCCGGCCGGTGCCGCCACCGAGCTCGCCGGCCGGACGCGCGGGGTGGTCGGGCTGGGCGGCGCGACGTCCTGGGTCGCCGCGCCCGACGGCCGGCTGTGGCAGGACGACAGCGGTCTGGCCGGCCTCGGGGTGTCCGGGGCCGGCGACGTGCGGGCCGGCATCACCGCCGGGCTGCTGGCCCGCGGTGCCCCGCCGGAGCAGGCCGCGGTGTGGGCCTCCTTCCTGCACGGGCGGGCCGGCGAGCGGCTGGCCGCGTCGGTGGGCCGGCTGGGCTTCCTGGCCCGGGAGCTGCCGCCGGAGGTGCCGCGGGTGCTCAGCGAGCTCGAGGCCTGACGCCGGGGGCCGCCGTCCGGAGCGCCCGACCGTCTCCGTAGCGTGCGGGGGTCGGACGGCGACCGGAGGAGGCAGCGGTGAGCGGCGAGGTTCCTGCGACGGTGCAGGCGATCTACGACGAGGTGCTGCGGCGCAACCGCGGCGAGACGGAGTTCCACCAGGCGGTGCGCGAGGTCCTGGAGTCCCTCGCCGTCGTCCTGGACCGGCACTCCGAGTACGCCGAGATGAAGACCGTGCAGCGCATCTGCGAGCCGGAGCGGCAGATCATCTTCCGCGTGCCCTGGCAGGACGACCGCGGCGAGGTGCACGTCAACCGCGGCTTCCGCGTGGAGTTCAACTCCGCGCTGGGCCCCTACAAGGGCGGCCTGCGCTTCCACCCGTCGGTGGACCTGGGCATCGTCAAGTTCCTCGGGTTCGAGCAGGTCTTCAAGAACGCCCTCACCGGCATGCCCATCGGCGGCGGCAAGGGCGGCTCCGACTTCGACCCCAAGGGCCGTTCGGACGCCGAGGTCATGCGCTTCTGCCAGTCGTTCATGACCGAGCTGTACCGGCACCTGGGCGAGTACACCGACGTGCCGGCCGGTGACATCGGCGTCGGCGCCCGCGAGATCGGCTTCCTGTTCGGGCAGTACAAGCGGATCACCAACCGCTACGAGTCCGGCGTGCTCACCGGCAAGGGCCTGGGCTGGGGCGGCTCGCTGGTCCGCCCCGAGGCGACCGGCTACGGCGCGGTCTTCTTCGCCGACGAGATGCTCCGGGCCCGCGGGGAGTCCCTCGACGGCAAGCGGGTCGTCGTGTCCGGGTCGGGCAACGTCGCGGTCTACGGCGTCGAGAAGGTGCACCAGCTCGGCGGTACGGCCGTGGCCTGCTCGGACTCCACCGGCTTCGTCGTCGACGAGAAGGGCCTCGACCTCGAGGTCCTCAAGCAGGTCAAGGAGGTCGAGCGCGGGCGGATCAGCGACTACGCCGAGCGGGTGGCGACGGCGTCGTTCGTCGCGGGCGGCCGCATCTGGGACGTCCCCTGCGACATCGCCGTCCCCAGTGCGACGCAGAACGAGCTGGACGGCGACGCGGCCGCGGTCCTCGCCCGCAACGGGTGCCGGTACGTCGTCGAGGGCGCGAACATGCCCTCGACGCCGGAGGCCGTGCGGGTCTTCCGCGACGCCGGGATCGGCTTCGCCCCGGGCAAGGCGGCCAACGCCGGCGGGGTGGCGACCTCGGCGCTGGAGATGCAGCAGAACGCCTCCCGCGACCGCTGGACCTTCGAGTACACCGAGGCGCGGCTGGAGGCGATCATGCGCGACATCCACGCCCGCTGCTCCGCCACGGCCGAGGAGTACGGCTCGCCCGGCGACCTCGTCCTGGGCGCGAACGTCGCCGGCTTCCTCGAGGTGGCCGAGGCGGTGCACGCCCACGGACTGGTGTGAGGCGGGCAGCGGGCCCCGCGGTCAGAGCTCCGCGCGCAGCAGGCTGGCGGCCTCGGCCAGGGCGCGCATCTTGCCCTCGGCCGACGCGCGGGGCAGGTACTTGAGGCCGCAGTCACTGGTGAGCACCAGCCGCTCGACGTCGACGTCGTCCAGCGCGCGGCGCACGCGGTCGGCGACGACCTGCGGGGTCTCCACCTCGGGGGTCGACAGGTCCAGCACGCCGAGGGCGATCCCCTTGCCGCGCAGCGGCCGCAGCTGGGCCGGGTCCAGGTGCGACTGGGCGGTCTCCACCGACACCGCGTCGACCGGGGTGTCGGCCAGCTCGGGGAGGAACGAGTAGCCCTCCGGCCGCTCGGAGACCATCGCGGCGTAGCCGAAGCACAGGTGCAGGTGCACCGGCCCGGCGGCGCCCTCGACGGCGCGGGTGACCGCCTCGGCGCCGTAGCGGCGGGCGACCTGGGGACGCGCCTGCAGCCACGGCTCGTCGATCTGCACGATGTCGGCGCCGGCGGCGAACAGGTCGGCGATCTCCGCGCGGACGACGTCGGCGTAGGCCAGGGCGAGCGCCCGGTCGTCGCCGTAGTGGTCGTCCTGGGCCTGCTGGGCCATGGTGAACGGCCCCGGCAGCGTGATCTTCACCGTCCGGTCGGTGGCCGCGCGCAGGAACCGCACGTCGCGGGCCTGGATCGGCTCGCGGCGGGTGATGTCACCGACCACGCGGGGCACGGGGATCGGCTGCCCGGAGCGGTTGAGCACGGTGCCCGGGTCGTCGACGTCCACCCCGTGCAGCGCGGTGGCGAAGTGGTTGGAGTAGGACTCCCGGCGCTGCTCGCCGTCGGTCAGGATGTCGAGCCCGGCCTCCTCCTGCGCGCGGACGGCGAGCAGCGTCGCGTCGTCCTGCGCCTCCTCCAGCTGGGCCGGGGCCACCCGCCACAGCTCCTTGGCGCGCACCCGCGGGGGGAACTGGTGGGCCAGCTTGTCGTGGTCGATCAGCCAGCCGGGCTGCGGGAGGCTCCCGACGATGGACGTGGGCAGGGGCGGCAGCGCGGCGACCATGCGGTGGAGTCTGCCGTGCGTCCGGACGCTGCGCGCACGGCCCCACTGTGCTGTGCTGACCCTCGTGGCCGAGAACTACATCGCACAGCTGGACTTCGGCGCCCCCAAGATCGACGAGGAGGCCTTCGTCGCACCGACGGCGGTCGTCGTCGGCGCCGTGACGATGGGCCCGCGATCGAGCATCTGGTACGGCGCGGTCGCCCGGGCCGACCACGAGGTCATCGAGATCGGCGAGGGCTCGAACGTGCAGGACGGCTGCACGCTGCACTCCGATCCCGGCTTCCCCCTGGTGATCGGCCGCGGCGTCACCGTCGGCCACAACGTGGTGCTGCACGGCGCCCGGGTCGATGACGACGTCCTGGTCGGCATGGGCAGCGTGGTGATGAACGGCTCGCACATCGGGTCCGGGTCGATCGTCGCCGCCGGTGCGGTCGTCACCCAGGGCACCGAGGTGCCGGCGGGCTCGTTGGTCGCCGGCATCCCGGCGAAGGTGATCCGCCAGGCGACCGACGACGACCTCGCCCACATCCGCGGCAATGCCGCCAGCTACACCGACAGACTGCCTGCGGCGCGCCGGGTGCGGCCGGTGGTCCGCCAGCCGCTGCCGCCCGCAGGCGCGGTGCCGGGGGACGACTTCGCCGACTGAGAGGCGGGCGCGTCAGGTGCCCAGCAGCTCCCGCACCAGCGCGCCGACGGCGTCGATCTCGATGAGGAAGCCGTCGTGCCCGTACGGCGACGGGATCACCTGCAAGGGGACGCCGAGGCCGTCGGCCACCTGCTGCTGCAGCGCGAGCGGGTAGAGCCGGTCGGTGTCGACGCCGGCCACCACCGCGCGCGCGGTGACCCGCGACAGGGCCGCCTCGACCCCGCCCCGGCCGCGGCCGACGTCCCACCGGTTCATGCTCTCGGTGAGCACCACGTAGCTGCCGGCGTCGAAGCGGCGGGCCAGCTTGTCGGCGTGGTGGTCGAGGTAGGAGGCGACGGCGTAGCGGCCGTCGTCCTGGACGGTGGTGCCGAAGCGTGCGTCGAGCTCCAGCGCGCTGCGGTAGGTCAGGTGCGCGATCCGCCGGGCGACGCCGAGGCCGGCGACCGGGCCGGGGCCGGGGAGGTAGTCGCCGCCGGCCCACGCGGGGTCGCTGAGGATCGCCGCCTGCTGGGTGGTCTGGGTGCCGAGCTGGTCGGCGGTCGCCACGGCCCCGGAGGCCAGGAACAGCAGCGCCCCGACCCGCTCGGGCAGGGCGACCGCCCACTCCAGCGCCCGCATGCCGCCCATCGAGCCGCCGAGCACCGCCGTCCACCGGCCGATGCCGAGGGCGTCGGCGACCGCCGCCTCCACCCGCACCTGGTCGGACACGGTGACGGCCGGGAAGCGGGACCCGTAGGGGGCGCCGTCCGGTGCGGTGGACGACGGGCCGGTGGTCCCCTGGCAGCCGCCGAGGACGTTGGCGCAGACGACGAACAGCGGGTCGGTGTCCAGCGGCGCGCCCGGGCCGACCAGCCCCTCCCACCAGCCCGGGGTGGGGTGCCCCGGCCCGGCCGGGCCGGCGACGTGGCTGTCGCCGGTGAGCGCGTGCTCGACGAGGACGGCGTTGCCGCCGTCGGGGTCCAGCCGGCCCCACGTCTCGTAGGCGACCCGCACCGCGGGGAGGGTCCCGCCGCGCTCCAGGGCGAACGGCCCCGGCAGGTCGAGGAAGCGCCGGTCCCCGGCCGGGTCGCCGTCCCGCCAGCCACCGGGGTGCGGCGGGGCCCAGGGGGCAGCGACCTGCCCGACCGGGGCCCCGCCGTCCATCAGGCCTCCTTCGCGGCGCGGAAGCCGGCCTCCAGGTCGGCCAGGATGTCGTCGATGCCCTCGAGGCCGACGGCCAGCCGCACCAGGCCCGGGGTGACGCCGGTGGTCAGCTGCTCCTCCGGGGTCAGCTGCGAGTGCGTCGTCGACGCCGGGTGGATGACCAGGCTGCGCACGTCGCCGATGTTGGCCACGTGACTGTGCAGCTCCAGCGCGTCGACGAACCGCTTGCCGGCCTCGACGCCGCCGTGCAGCTCGAAGGTCAGGACGGCGCCCGCGCCGCGCGGCGCGTACTTCTGCTGGGCCGCGTGCCACGGCGAGGAGGCCAGGCCCGGGTAGTTGACCCGGTCGACGGCGTCGTGGGCCTCGAGGAACTCCGCGACCCGCTGGGTGTTGGCCACGTGCCGCTCCATGCGCAGCGACAGCGTCTCGATGCCCTGCACCACCAGGAAGGCGTTGAACGGCGAGATCGCCGGGCCGAGGTCGCGCAGCAGCTGCACCCGGGCCTTGAGCGCGTAGGCCGGCGCACCGAGGTCGGCGTAGACCACGCCGTGGTAGGTCGGGTCGGGCTCGGTGAAGCCGGGGAACTTCCCGCCGGTCCAGTCGAAGGTGCCCGCGTCGACGATCAGGCCGGCGATCGCCGTGCCGTGCCCGCCGAGGTACTTCGTCGCCGAGTGGACGACGACGTCCGCGCCGAACTCGATGGGGCGGATGAGGTACGGCGTGGCGATGGTGTTGTCGACGATCAGCGGGACGCCGTTGCGGTGCGCCATCTCCGCCACCGCGCTGATGTCGAGGACGTCGCCCTTCGGGTTGCCGATGGTCTCGGCGTAGAACGCCTTGGTGTTCTCCCGCACCAGCGACTGCCAGTTCTCGGGGTCGTCGGGGTCCTCGACGAAGGAAACGGTGATGCCCAGCTTCGGCAGCGAGTGGTGCAGCAGGTTGTAGGTGCCGCCGTACAGGGAGGCGGAGGCGACGACGTGGCTGCCGGCCTCGGCGATGTTGAGGATCGCGAGGGTCTCCGCCGCCTGCCCGCTGGAGACCGCGAGCGCCGCGACGCCGCCCTCCAGCGATGCCACGCGCTGCTCGAGCGCGTCCTGCGTCGGGTTCATGATCCGCGTGTAGATGTTGCCCATCTCGGCCAGCGCGAACAGGTCGGCGGCGTGCTGGGCGTCGCGGAACTGGTAGCTCGTGGTGGCGTAGATCGGCAGCGCGCGGGCCCCGGTCGTCGGGTCGGGGCTGGTGCCGGCGTGGATCTGCCGGGTCTCGAAGCTCCAGCTCTGCGGGTCGGTCATGCGCCGGTCTCCTCTCGTCGGGAGACCCCGCGGCGCACGGGGACCTCCGTCCTTGCCCGGCGGCGGGCGCCGTCGGGCCGGCTCTTCCCCTGGAGCACCTCGGACGGAGTCGAGGTTGCCGGGCAGCCAGCCAGGTGCTTTCCACTGCCTCTCGTGAGCCAGTCGCGATCCTAGGCAGCCCACCGCCCTGCGGGGAACACCGGCCTCGGGTTCCCGCAGGTCAGCGGGTGGGCGGCCCTGCTGGGTGCTCGGCGGTGCGGCAGGCTGCCCGCGTGCGCGCACTGGTGTTCGAGTCCTTCGGCGGCCCGCTGACCGTGCAGGAGGTGCCCGTGCCCGACCCGGCGCCCGGCGGCGTCGTCGTCCGGGTGGGGGCGAGCGGCATCTGCCGCAGCGACTGGCACGCCTGGCAGGGCCACGACCCCGACGTCGTCCTGCCGCACGTGCCCGGCCACGAGCTGGCCGGCACCGTCGCGGCCGTCGGGCCGGGCGTGCGCCGGTGGCGGGCCGGGGACCGGGTGACCGTGCCGTTCGTCAACGCCTGCGGCCGCTGCCCGCAGTGCGCCGCGGGGGAGCACCAGGTCTGCCCGCACCAGACGCAGCCCGGCTTCACCCACTGGGGGTCGCTGGCGGAGCACGTCGCCCTCGACGCCGCCGACGTCAACCTGGTCGGGCTGCCCGACGGGCTCGACGACGTGACCGCGGCGAGCCTGGGCTGCCGGTACGCCACCGCCTTCCGCGCGGTCGTGCAGGTCGCCGCGGTGCGGGCCGGGGAGTGGGTCGCCGTGCACGGCTGCGGCGGCGTCGGGCTCTCGGCGGTGCAGGTGGCGGTGGCCGCCGGCGCCCGGGTCGTCGCCGTCGACGTCTCCCCGGCGGCGCTGGACCTCGCCCGCGCGCTGGGTGCCGAGCACACGGTGGACGGCGGCGGGACGGGTGGGGTGGCGGAGGACGTCGCGGCCACGGTCGCCGAGCTGACCGGGGGTGGCGCGCACGTGTCGCTGGACGCCCTGGGAGCGGCGGCCACCTGCGAGAACTCGGTCCGCTGCCTGCGCCCGCGCGGACGGCACGTGCAGGTCGGGTTGCTGCCTCCCGCGCAGGGCCGCCCGGCCGTGCCCATGGAGCTGGTCATCGCTCGCGAGCTGCAGGTGCTGGGCAGCCACGGCATGGCCGCGCACGCCTATCCGGAGCTGCTCGGACTCATCGCCGCCGGCCGGCTGGCCCCGCAGCGCCTGGTCACCCGCCACCTGGCCCTGGACGACGCCGCCGCGGCGCTGGCCGACGTCGGCCGGGCGCCGGGCATCGCGGTGGCGACCCGCTTCTGACGGCCAGAGTGGCCACTTCGGCCGCACGTGGAACGGCCGAAGTGGCCACTCTGGCCGACCGCGCCGGGAGGACCCGCCCCTAGAGGACCTTGGAGAGGAACGCCCGGCAGCGGGGGTGCTGCGGGTCGGTGAGCACCTGCTTCGGGTCCCCGGCCTCCAGGACGACGCCGTCGTCCATGAAGACCAGGGTGTCGCCGACCTCGCGGGCGAAGCCCATCTCGTGGGTGACGACGACCATCGTCATGCCCGACTCGGCCAGGCCGCGCATGACGTCGAGGACCTCGCCGACCAGCTCCGGGTCCAGCGCCGAGGTCGGCTCGTCGAAGAGCATCAGCTTGGGCTCCATCGCCAGCGCCCGGGCGATCGCCACCCGCTGCTGCTGGCCGCCGGAGAGCTGGTTCGGGTAGTTGTGCACCCGCTCGCCGAGGCCCACCCGCTCGAGCAGCTCGATGCCGCGGGCCCGGGCGGCCTCCTTGCGCACGCCCTTCACCTGCGTCGGCGCCTCGATCACGTTCTCCAGCGCCGTCTTGTGCGGGAACAGGTTGAACCGCTGGAACACCATGCCGATGTCGCGGCGCTGCGCGGCGACCTCGCGGTCGCGCAGCTCGTGCAGCTTGCCGCCCCTCTCGCGGTAGCCGACGAGGGAGCCGTCGACCCACAGCCGCCCGGCGTCGATCTTCTCCAGGTGGTTGATGCAGCGCAGGAACGTCGACTTCCCCGAGCCGGACGGGCCGATGACGCAGACCACCTCGCCCGGCCGGACCTCCAGGTCGATGCCCTTGAGCACGTCCACGTGGCCGAAGGACTTCCGCACACCCTCGGCCTTCACCATCGCCTGCCCGTTCGCGGTCACTTCGAGCTCCCCACCTCACGCGCCTCCCGCGCCGCCCGCTGCGCCCGGGTCTCCCGCGCGCCGAAGCCGCGGCTGAACCGCTTCTCCAGGAAGTACTGGCCGACCATGAGCAGGCTCGTCAGCGCCAGGTACCAGAGGATCGAGGCCACGGCCATCGGGATGATCTGGAACGTCCGGCTGCCGATGGCCCGCAGCTGGAAGTTCAGCTCGCTGGTCACCGGCACCGCGAGCAGCAGCGAGGTGTCCTTGAGCATCGCGATCGTCTCGTTGCCGGTCGGCGGGATGATCACCCGCATCGCCTGCGGCAGCACGATCCGGCGCATCGTCTTGCCGCGGCTGAGGCCCAGCGCGCTGGCCGCCTCCGCCTGGCCGGGGTCGACCGACTGGATGCCGGCCCGCACGATCTCGGCCATGTAGGCGCCCTCCGACAGCGCCAGGCCGAGCAGCCCCGCGGTGAAGCCGGCGAAGATCTGGTTGCCGTCCAGGCCGAGGAAGCGCAGGTCGCCCTCGAACCCGAAGAGGTCCATCAGCTGCCGGTCGAAGGGGATGCCGAGGTCGTAGGTCGCGTACAGGGCGCCGAGGTTGGCGATGAAGAACAGCAGGACGATCCGCGGGATCGCCCGGAAGACCCAGATGTAGGCCCACGCCGCGCCCGAGACGATCGGGTTGGGCGACAGGCGCATGACCGCCAGCACGATGCCCAGCAGGACGCCGAGGACCATCGCGAGGACGGTCATGATCAGCGTCGTCCGCGCCCCGCGGAGGACCGGGGGCGTGAACATGTTGTCGAGCATGAAGTCCCACTGGAACACCGGGTTGGTGGCCAGCATGTGGACGAACATCGCCACCAGCACCGCGATGACGACGGCGGCGATCCAGCGGCCGGGGTGCCGGACCGGCACCGCCCTGATCTGCTCGGGCGGTGCCGGCCGGCTGGTCGTGTCGGGGGCCTCGGCGGCCATGGCGGAGTGCTCCGGTCAGCCGACGGTGGGGTTCACCGTCGGGTCGTCGATGGCGCCGTCCTCGACGCCCCACCGGGAGAGCACCTCGGTGTAGGTGCCGTCGTCGATCAGGGCCTTGACGGCGTCGGCGACGGCCTGGGCGAAGTCGGCCTGGTCCTGGGCGACCACGTAGCCGTAGGGCGCGGCGTCGTAGATGTCGCCGAGCAGCTCGAGCTGGCCGTTGGTCTGCTGCACGGCGTAGGCCATGACCGGGGAGTCGGCCAGACCCGCGGCCGCGGCGCCGGAGACGACCGCCGCGGTGGCGTCGCTCTGCAGGTCGTACTGGTTGATCGTGATCGGGTCCTCGCCGGCGGCCTCGCAGGCCTCCGACCGGGCGGTGATGTCGTCGACCTGCACGGTGGCCTTCTGGACGGCGATGGTGAGCCCGCAGGCGTCGTCCGGGTCGACCCCGTCGGGGTTGCCGGCCTTGGTCGACCACTGCGTGCCGGCCTCGTAGTAGCTGATCATGTTGGCCTGCTGCAGGCGCTCGGGGTTGATCGTGAACGACGAGACGCCCACCTCGTACCGCCCCGAGCCCACGCCGGCGATGATCGAGTCGAAGGCGGCGGTCTGGAACTGCGCCTCCAGGCCCAGCTTCTGCGCGACGAGGGTGAACAGGTCGACGTCGAAGCCGACGATCGTCTCGCCGTCCTCGGCGATGAACTCGCTGGGGGCGTAGCTGGTGTCGCTGCCGACGCTGATCACGCCGTCCTCGGCGATCGCCGCGGGCACGCGGGCGGCGAGCGCCTCGTCGGCCTCCACGGTGGGCAGCGGCTCGCTGGTCGCCGCGGCGCCGCCGCCCCCGCCACCGCTGCCCGCATCGTCGCCGGAGTCGTCCCCGCAGCCGGCGAGCGCGAGGGTCAGGCCGGCGGCGGCCGCGACGGCGACCCGTCCACGCCGGGTCAGGGATCGGATGGCCACGGGTTGTCTCCCTCCACGGGTGCCTCGTCCGCCGAGGCACAGGGTGCTGATCCTGCCCTGCGAGCCTCCGGCCTGGTGCGGCGAGGTGCCTGGTGACCGCCGTGCGGTGGCGGCCGTCACGGCTCCGGAGAGGTGGTGGCCGGCGGCTCGGACGCCGGTGCCCGGGTCGTCGTCGGCTCTCCCGGTGTGCTCTCCGCGGTCTCCCCGCCGCCGGTCGTGGTCGGCGGCGTGGTCGAGTCCGTCTCCCGCGGCGCCGTCGTCGTCGGCGCGGTGCTGCGGCTCGTGGTCGGCGTCGGGGCCGTCGTGCCGGTCGGCTCCGGGGTCTCGGGGGCCGGCGCGGGCTCGGCGGGCCGGGCCGGCTCCTGCGCCGGCGCGGGCTGGGTGTCGCTGACGGGCTGCTGGACGGTGCCGACCCCGGTGACCGGCGGCCTCACGTAGAGGTACAGCGTGCCGACGGCGAGGAACAGGATCGTCAGGACGACGGTCGAGGTGCGGGCGCGGCCGAGGTGGTGGGGCACCGCCGCCCAGAACCGGCGCAGGCCCGAGGGCGGGGCGGTGCGCACCGACGGCAGCTCGTGGGTCGGGTGCTCCCCGGAGTGGCGGGGGCTCACCGGGCGCCGTCCGCGGAGGCGGAGAGGTCCTCGGCGGCCACGTGGGACGTCGGCGCGGGCATGTTCAGGCCCGCCCGGCGGAAGGCCAGGACGACACGGGCGCGCAGGTCACGGCCGACCTCGAACTGCTTGCCGGGCAGCGTGCGCGCCACCATGCGGACGTTGACCTGCTCGAGGTCGAGGGTCTCCACGCCCATGACGCTGGGCTCGTCGAGCAGCAACGGGCGCATCGCCGGGTCGGCGAAGGCCTGCTCGCCCACCTCGTGCAGCAGGTCGTTGACGCGGCTGACGTCCATGGTCGTGGGCACCGGGATGTCGACCACGGCGCGGGCCCAGTCGCGGGAGAGGTTGACCACCTTGACGATCTGACCGTTCGGCAGCGTGACCACCTCGCCGTTGGGCGAGCGCAGCCGGGTGATGCGCAGGGTGACGTCCTCGACGGTGCCGGTCGCCTCGTCACCGCCGCCGACCACCTGGATGGAGACGACGTCGCCGAAGCCGTACTGCCGCTCGGTGATGATGAAGAACCCGGCGAGCACGTCGCCGACGATCCGCTGGGCGCCGAAGCCCAGGCCGACGCCGAGGACGGTCGCCGGCGCCACCAGCCCGCCGATCGGGATGCCGGCGCGGTCGAGCACGAAGAAGGCGGCGATCGCGTAGATCAGCACGATGAGGGTCCAGGTGATCACCTGGGTCAGGGAGTGCCGGTGCTTGGCCGCCTCGGACCTGACCAGGACGTCGCCGCCGGTGGAGCGGGCGTCGATGCTGTCGGTGATCTTCGTGCCCACCCATGCCACGAGCCGGGCCAGCAGCACCGACCCCAGGATGATGAGCACGATCTCCAGCCCGCGGCCGGAGAGCCAGTCCAGGAGTGCGTCCAGTGGTTCCATCGCCCCCCAGCGTCGTCGCCGCCGCCGGGGAACGCCAACCGTGACCGGCAGTCAGCGCGGCTCGACGAACAGCGACTGCGCGGAGCGGCCGACCCGCCCGGTGGCGTCGTAGAGGTCGGCGAAGCACTGGCCGGCACCGGCCGGGCCGAGGGTGGTGACGGCGTCCACGCCCAGCCACTCGCCGGCCGGCGGGCGCACCAGCGACAGGCCGAGGTCGACGTTGGCGAACGTGGCCGTCGTCCAGTCCAGGACGGCGGAGATGCCGCTGGCCGCGTCGGTCATCACCAGCAGGTGCTGCAGCGGCGTCATCGGCTCGCCGGCCACCAGGCCGCACAGCGGGCGGGTCCAGGCCGCGGCCGGGCCGGGCGCGTTGAACGAGCCGTGCGCGAACCGCCACTCCAGCGCCCGGTGGTAGGCGACGTCGGTGGTGAAGAAGTCGGCGGTCTCCGGCCGGCTCTCCTCCGGCCCGGGCAGGGGGACGGCGGGCTCCGGCGTCCCCTCGGCGGCGCGGGTGCGCACCCGCCAGGCGGTCAGCCGCATGAGCGGCCGGTCGTCGCCCGCGGTGAGCCGGGACTCGACGAGCTCCACCCGCCGGCCCGGCCGCAGCACCCGCGCCGAGACGGCGACCGGGCCGACCGGCACGGGGCCGAGGATGTCGAAGGCCAGCCGGACGGTCTGCGCGTCGGGGATCCCGCCGGCCGCCTCCGCCTCGCGGGCCAGCAGCGCCGCCGGGGGGCCCGCGTGCTGCAGCCCGGGGTCCCAGGGCCCGATCGTCAGCGCGGTGGCGCGGTAGCCGCCGTCCACCGGCTCGTACAGGGCGGGAGGCATGTCCCCGGTCGCGGGCGGGCGCATGCCGCCCAGTGTGCCGCCGGCCCTGCCGGGGGTCGGCGCTCTGCCGGTGCGATCCCGTCCGCAGAGGGAAGGGGCCCGCAGAGGGCGGCGTCCCGCGGCCGTCAGAGGCCCGACCGGCGGGTCTCCCAGACCGCGAACGCCGTCCAGGCGGCGGCGAGGACGGCGGCCACCACCCACAGCCAGCGCAGCGACCCGGCCGGGTCGGCCAGCACGAGCAGCACCGCCACGACCAGCACCGCCCCGGCGAGTGGTGGCGTGCGCAGCACCTGGCCGAGGGTGCCGGGCCCGGGGTAGGTGACGAACACCACGACGGCGACGACGAGGAGGAAGCCGCACAGGCCGGCGAGGAACAGCGCCGGGATGCCGTACTGCGCGGGCAGCAGGAACGAGCACAGGACGCCGACGGCCAGGCCGACCCCCAGCCCGACCAGCAGCTTCCGGCGTCGGGGGGACCACGACGACCCCGATCCGGGCGGGGGGAACGGCGGCGCCACGCCCCAGGTGTGCCCCCGGCCTCCCGCGGGCACACAGGCACCCGCGGGCGTCGCGTGGCGGTCTCGCCGAGATCACAGCGGGCTTGCGCGCGGCCGGCCGGCTCCGGACGGTGGATGAGTCGCTCCTCCCGTCCCCGGGAGCGGCGGCGCGCCCGTCGTCGATCGAGAGGGAGGAGCGCCGGCACCGGCGCCACGCGGCACAGTGACGAGAGAAACCGAGAGAAGACGCCAACCCAACTTCGTCGCGACCAGCGACCACCCGGCCGTGGCCCCGCCGCCTCCGCTGCCCGCGGACCGCGGCGCGTCGCTCGACCGCGTCGTCTTCGGCGTCTCCGCCGTCGTCGCGCTGGCCTTCGTCGCCTGGGGCTTCCTGTCCCCGGCGGGCCTGGGCTCGGCCAGCGGCAGCGCGCTGGAGTGGGTGGAGACCAACCTCGGCTGGTTGTTCGTGCTGCTGGCGTCGTCCTTCGTGGTCTACGTCCTGTGGCTGGCCGCCGGGAGGTACGGCCGCATCCCGCTGGGCCGCGACGACGAGGCGCCGGAGTTCCGCACCGTCTCGTGGGTCGCGATGATGTTCAGCGCCGGCATGGGCATCGGCCTGATGTTCTTCGGCGTCAGCGAGCCGCTGTCCCACTACGTCTCCCCGCCGCCGCGGACGGTCGCGGCCGAGACGCCCGAGGCGGTGCAGACGGCGATGGCGACGACGCTGTTCCACTGGTCGCTGCACCCGTGGGCGATCTACGCCGTCGTCGGGCTGGCCATCGCCTACGGCACGTTCCGTCGCGGGCGCCGGCAGCTGATCAGCGCCGCGTTCGCCCCGCTGTTCGGCACCCGCCGCACCGAGGGCTGGGCCGGGAGGACGATCGACGTCCTCGCCATCTTCGCGACGCTGTTCGGCTCGGCGGCGTCCCTGGGCCTGGGTGCGCTGCAGATCGGCAGCGGCGTGGAGATCCTCGGCTGGGCGGGGGACGTCGGCAGCGGCGTCCTCGTCGTCATCATCGCCGTCCTGACCGCGGCGTTCGTCGCCTCGGCGGTCTCCGGCATCGCCAAGGGGATCCAGTGGCTGGCCAACACCAACATGGTGCTGGCCGTCGTCCTGGCGGTGTTCGTGTTCGCCGTCGGCCCGACGGTGTTCATCCTCAACCTGCTGCCGACCACGATCGGCACCTACTTCAGCGACCTGGGCCAGATGGCCGCCCGCACCGAGGCGACCGGCGGCGACGCGACCGCCGAGTGGCTGCGCGGCTGGACGGTCTTCTACTGGGCCTGGTGGATCAGCTGGACGCCGTTCGTCGGGCTGTTCATCGCCCGGATCAGCCGCGGCCGCACCATCCGGCAGTTCGTCACCGGCGTGCTGCTGGTGCCCAGCGTGGTCAGCCTGGTCTGGTTCGCCGTCTTCGGCGGCGCGGGCATCGCCGTGCAGCGCAGCGGGGTGGACGTCGCCGGGCAGGCGACCACGGAGGGCCAGCTGTTCGGCGTCCTCGACACCTTCCCGCTCGCCACGGTGATGACCGTGCTGGTCATGACGTTGGTCGCGATCTTCTTCGTGTCCGGCGCGGACGCGGCATCGATCGTCATGGGGTCGCTGTCGGAGCGGGGGACGCTGTCCCCGAGCCGCACCACGGTGGTGTTCTGGGGCGTCGTCATGGGCGCGGTCGCCGCGATCATGCTGCTGGTCGGCGGCGACGAGGCGCTGACCGGCCTGCAGAACCTGACGATCATCGCCGCGTTGCCCTTCGCCCTGGTGATGGTGGGCCTGGCCGTGTCGCTGGCCAAGGACGTGCGCACCGACCCGATGGTGCTGCGGCGCACGGTCGCGGCCGAGGCGGTCGAGCAGGCCGTCGTCGAGGGCATCACCCGGCACGGCGAGGACTTCGTGCTCGTCGTCGAGCCGGCTCCGGACGCCGATGCCGACGGCGTGCCCGACACCGCCACGCACTCCACCCCGGTCCGGACCGTCGAGCACCGGGAGGGGCGCAGCGGCGTGCAGGTCGACGAGGTCGGCTGGCCGGTGCCCGACGGCACCCGGCGATGAGTTCCGCCGGTCGGCCCCGTCTTCCCTCCGACGGGGCCGACCGGGCCTCCGGACGACGGGACCGACGACCGTGCGCATGATCTTCCTGAACCTCCCGGTGCGGGACCTCGCGGCCGCCAAGGCGTTCTACGGCGGGCTCGGGTTCTCCTTCACCGAGCAGTTCTCCGACGAGCGGACGGCCTCGGTGGTGATCGACGAGAACGTCGTCGTCATGCTGCTGACCCGCGACCGGTTCGCCGACTTCGTGACCGGCGAGGTGGGCGACCCCGCGGCCGCGACCACCCAGCTCGCCGCGCTGTCGGCGGCCAGCCGCGAGGAGGTCGACCAGCTGGTCGAGCGGGCCCTGGCGCACGGCGGGAAGCCCTGGCTGCCGCCCCAGGACCACGGGTTCATGTACGGCGCGAGCTTCACCGACCCCGACGGGCACGTCTGGGAGGCCGTCTGGATGGACCCGTCCGCGGTCCGGTGACCCCCGCCGAGGCGCTGGCCGGGGTGTTCACCGCAGGTGCACCCCGGGCGGAACTGGCCGACCGGCTCGCGCTCTTCGCACCGCTGGTGGGCAGCTGGGACCTCCGCGTGACCGACGTCGCGGCGGACGGCTCGGAGACGGAGCGGGACGGCGAGTGGCACTTCGGCTGGGCGCTGGACGGGCGCGCGCTGGCCGACGTCTGGATCAGCCCGTCCCGGGCCGCGCGTGCCCGCGGCGCCCCGGATGGCGAGTGGGGCCTGAGCCTGCGGTTCTGGGACGAGGCGCTGGGTGCCTACCGGTCCACCTGGCACGGCCCGGCGCGCGGCTGGGTCATCCCGTTCACCGCCGCGCCCTCCCCGGACGGACTGGTCCTGTCCGGCGAGCGGGACGGCACCCGCCTGCGCTGGGTCTTCTCCGAGGTCGGGGCCGACGGCTTCCACTGGCGGGCCGAGGAGGACGACGGCGAGGGGTTCCGGGTGCGGCAGCGCTTCGTCGCCGTCCGCCGCGCCTGAGCCGCTCGTCCCTGCGCGAGATCGGCGACCTGGTGGCGATCAGCGGCTGACGGCCACCAGATCGCCGATCTCGCGCCCCGGGGTCGCGGGGAGCGACAGCCCGGCAGGTAGGTGGCACGGGGCATCACGGCAACTACATTGCTGTCCGTGCAGCGCCCCGTCCTCGGTTACGCCGCCACCGTCGCCGCCGCGGGGTTCTTCGCCGTCAACGGCACCGTGTCGACCCTCGCCCTCCAGGCGGGCATCCCGCCCACCCGGCTGACCGCGCTGCGCTGCGTCGGCGCCGCCGTGGGGCTGCTCGTCGTCCTGGCGCTGGTGTCGCCCGGGCGGCTGCGGATCACCTGGCGGGAGGTGCCCTTCCTCGCCGTCTTCGGGGTGGTGGGCGTCGCGCTGACGCAGTTCCTCTACTACGTGGCGATCGGCCGGCTGCCGGTCGGCATCGCGCTGGTCTTCGAGATGACCGCGCCGGTGTTCATCGCCCTCTACGTGTGGCTGGTCCGCCGCGAGCAGGTGCGCAGCCGGCTGTGGGTGGCCCTGCTGCTGTCGCTGTCCGGCCTGGTCTTCGTGGCCGAGGTCTGGCAGGGAGGCGGCTCGCTGGACCCGCTCGGGGTGGCCGCGGGGCTCGCCGCCGCGCTGTGCCTGGCCACCTACTACCTGATGGGCGAGCGGGGGACGGTGACCCGCGACCCGGTCGGCCTGACCTGCTGGAGCTTCGTCGCCGCCGGGCTGTTCTGGTCGGTGGCCGCGCCGTGGTGGGAGTTCGACGCCGGAGTGCTCACCGAGCGGGTGCCGGTGTCGGCCGGGTCGCTCGAACTCCCGCTGTGGGTGCTCGTCGTGTGGATCGTCGTCCTCGGGGCGATGGTGCCGTTCTGGCTGTCCATCGCGGCGCTGCGGCACCTGTCGCCGACGACCGCCGGCCTCGTGGCGACCGTCGAGCCGGTGCTGGCGTCGGTGGTGGCCTGGCTGTGGGTCGAGCAGGTGCTGTCGGGCTGGCAGGTGCTCGGCGGCATCGTCGTCCTGGTGGGGATCGGCCTAGCCCAGACGGCGCGGCCGGCGCCCGTCGCCGCCGCGGTGCCGGAGGCGGTCGCGCCCTCCTGAGCGGAGTCGCTCGGTGACGGGAACCGGCACCGAGCGACCCCGCCCGTGGTTCAGGTGACCTTCCGGGCCTCGGTGAGGTAGCCGGCCAGCTCCTCCATGTAGGCGGCCTGGGCGGCGTAGTCCATCCCGATGTACTTCCACGGGTGGAGCTGGCCGGCCTGCACCGCCGGCAGCAGCGCGGCGGTCGGCTGGGCCGCGTACTCCTCCGGGGTCATGCTGAGCCGCAGCGAGTAGAGCAGCACGTCGCTGGGGTGGTTCGGCACCTCCTCCCAGCCGACCGACTCCCAGAAGTAGCCGTCACCGCCGGGGTCGACGAACTGCACGCCGAGGTCCTGGTAGAGGTGCAGCGAGGGGTCGTCGGGCGCCTTGGCCATCCACCAGCCGTCGCTGGGGGAGGCGTACACGGGCAGCACCGTCACGCCGCCGGCCGCGGCCTCGGTCAGGGCGGTGGACGCCGCCTCGTAGTCCTCCCGCGCGGCGTCGACCAGCTCGTCGTCGGCGCCGACGGACTCGGCCAGCTCGAGGGTGCGCTCGATGACGTCGGCCGCCGAGCCGCCCCAGGTGATGGCGACGATCGGCGCGATCTCGGCGACCTGCTCCTGCTGCTCGATCGACTCGAAGCCGTACAGGGGCTGGGTCCGGTCGATCGTGCCCGCGGAGTCGGTCGGGTAGACCGAGGTGACGATCAGGTCGGGGGCGGCCGCGGCCAGCCGCTCGAGGTCGATCTGCCCGTAGCTCTCGCCCAGGATCGCGAACCCGCCGAGGTCCTTGCCCTCGAACGCGACGTCGTCCGCGGCGGAGGTCTGGCCCCAGCCGCCGACCGGCTCGATGCCGTAGTTCCACAGCGAGGCGACGACGTCGTTGAGGCCGGCGATGCGGGTCGGCGTCTCGTCGAGCTCGACGGTGTTCCCCAGGTCGTCGGTGAACTCCCAGCCGCCCTCCCCGGGGGCGCTGGAGCCGGCGGCGTCGGCGGGTCCGTCGGAGCAGCCTCCGGCCGCGAGCAGGGCGGCCACGGTGAGGGAGGCGCCGATCAGGCGGCGCGGCATGCGGTGCAACGGGGGTCTCCTCGCTGGTCATCCCGGGAGGTGGTTCCTCCCGGAAGGCGGCTTAGGTTAGCCTCACCTCTGCTGCCGTCCGCAAGGGTCGGGGCGCCGGGAGAGAGTGGAGACGCCACATGACCGTCACCGTCGAGACCGCGGTCGAGGCCGCCCCCGGGTGGGCCTTCTTCGACGCGACGGTGGCCGCCGTCCGCCGGCTGGGCCCGAGCTTCGTGCGGGTCACCCTCACCGGCCCCGACCTCGCGGGCTTCGGCGTCGCCGGCGACGACCAGCGGATCAAGCTGGTGCTGCCCCGTGACCCGGCCGGCATGCGCCGGCTGGTCGAGCGGGGGTCGGACTGGTACCCGGAGTACTGCGCGATGCCCGAGGAGCAGCGGCCCTGGGTCCGCACCTACACGGTGCGCGCCGCGCGCCCCGAGCTCGCCGAGGTCGACGTCGACCTGGTCCTGCACGGGGTGGAGGACGGGCACGCCGGTCCGGCCGCCCGCTGGGCCGCGGCGGCCGCGCCCGGCGACCGCATCGTGCTGCTCGGCCCCGACCGGCCCGGGCGCGGCCGGATGTGGGGCGTGGAGTGGGCCCCGCCCGCCGCGGCCACCACGCTGCTGCTGGCCGGCGACGAGACCGCCGTCCCCGCGGTCTGCGCGATCCTCGAGGGGCTCGGGCAGTCCCCCCGCCGCGTCGTGGCCCTGCTCGAGGTGCCGGCCGAGGCCGACGCGATGAACCTGGTGCTGCCGCCGGGGGTGAGCGTGCGCTGGCTGCCGCGCTCCGGCGCCGCCCGCGGCTCGCTGCTGGTGCCGGCGGTGCACGCCGCGCTGTGCGAGCTCGGCGTGGTCGCGACGCCCACGGAGGTCCCGGAGGACGTCGACCTCGACGCCGGGCTGCTGTGGGAGGTCCCGGACGCGGACGCCACCTCGGGCTGCTACGCCTGGCTCGCCGGCGAGGCCGGGGTGGTCAAGCAGCTGCGCCGGCACCTGGTCGGCGACCTCGGCGTCCCGCGCGGCGCGGTGGCGTTCATGGGTTACTGGCGGCAGGGCATCGCGAGCTGAACCGGCGCGCGCCCTACCGCAGGCGGCGGACGGGCACCACCATCGGCGTCCCGGCCACCGGGTCCGGCACGATCCGCGCCTCCAGGTCGAACACGTCGGCCAGCAGCCGCTCGGTGAGCACCTCGGCCGGCGTCCCCGACGCGACCAGGACGCCGTCCTTCATGGCCACCAGCCGCTGCGCGTACCGGGCGGCCAGGTTCAGGTCGTGCAGGACGACGACGACGGTGCGGCCCCGCTCGGTGTGCAGCCGGCCCACCAGCTCCAGGACGTCGATCTGGTGCGACAGGTCCAGGTAGGTCGTCGGCTCGTCGAGCAGGAGCAGGTCGGTGCCCTGCGCCAGCGCCATCGAGATCCACGCGCGCTGGCGCTGCCCCCCGGAGAGGGCGTCGACGGGCCGCTCGGCCAGCTCGGACATGTCGGTCCAGGCCAGCGCCTCGGCGACCGCGGCCTCGTCCCCGCGTGACCACTGCTGGAGCCACGACTGGTGCGGGTGGCGGCCGCGGGCCACCAGGTCGGCCACCGTGAGCCCCTCCGGCGCGACCGGCGTCTGCGGCAGCAGCCCGAGCACCTTCGCCACCTCGCGGGTCGGCGTCCGGGAGATGGCGTGCCCGTCGAGCAGCACCTGGCCCTGGCTGGGGCGCAGCAGCCGGCCCAGGGCGCGCAGCAGGGTGGACTTGCCGCAGCCGTTCGGGCCCACGATCGCGGTGAAGGAGCCGTCGGTGAGCTCCAGGTCGAGGTCGCGGACGACCACGCGGTCGTCGTAGCCGAGGCTGACCGACTCGGCGGCGAGGCGGACCGGCCGGGTCCCGGTGGGGACCGGGGGGTGCGCGGTGGTCGTCACAGCGTGGATCGCCGCCTTCCGCGGACGAGGAGCCAGAGCAGGTACGGGGCGCCGACGGCGGCGGTGAGGATGCCGACCGGCAGGGCCTCGGGCAGGACGGTGCGGGTGAGCAGGTCCGCGCCGATCACGAGCGCGGCGCCGAGCAGCCCGGAGGCGAGCAGGGGCGGCCGGGAGCCACCGCTGAGGCGGACGGCGATCTGCGGGACCACCAGCGCCACGTAGGAGATCGGGCCGGCGGCGGCGACGGCGGCGGCGGTGAGCGCGACCGCGACGAGGACCACCGCGGCCTGGGCCAGCGGCAACCGGACGCCGAGCCCGCGGGCGGTGTCGTCGCCGAACTGCAGCACCGCCAGGGCGCGGCTGGCGGCCAGCGCGAGCGGGACCAGCACGGCCAGGGCGAGGGACAGCGGCCCGGCCTGGTCCCACGTCCGGGCGTTGAGCGAGCCGGTGATCCACACGTAGGCGGCGGCGGCGTCGAAGATCTCCGCGCGGGTCAGCAGCCAGTCGGTGAGCGCGGAGGCGACCGCCCACAGCGCGATGCCGACGAGCACCAGCCGGTAGCCGTCGACGCCGCGGCGCCAGGCCAGCACGAACAGCAGGACGCCGGTGACCAGCGCGCCGAGGAGGGCGGCCAGCGGGACGCCGAGGCCGCCGAGCAGCGCCCCGCCGCTCGACGTCCCGCCCAGCACGATCGCCGCCACCGCCCCCACCGAGGCGCCCTGGGTGATGCCGAGGACGTCGGGGGAGGCCAGCGGGTTGCGGGCGAAGGTCTGGAACAGCGCCCCGGCGATGCCGAACGCCAGCCCGACCAACGCGCCGACGACGATCCGCGGCGCGCGCAGCTCGAGGACGATGAACTCCTGGGTCTGCTCGCCCAGGCCGACGAGGGTCTCGAGGACGTCGCCGACGCCGATCGGGAAGTCGCCGCGGCCCAGGCTCACCGCCCCCAGCAGGACGACGACGACCGCGGCGCTCACCGGCACGAGCAGCTGCCGCCAGCGCAGCCGACCGGAGACCGGGCCGGCGCGGACGACGGTCTCCCGCGGCACCGCGACGCGCTCCGGAGCGGTCGCCGTCACGGGCCGGCCAGCTGGCGGCGCCGGATCAGCGCGATGAAGAACGGCGCGCCGACCAGGGCGAGCACGATGCCGACCTGCAGCTCACCGGGCCGGGCCACCACCCGGCCCAGGACGTCGGCCAGCAGCAGGAACGCCGCCCCCAGCAGGCCCGAGAGGGGGACCAGCCAGCGGTGCGCGGGGCCGGTGAGCGCCCGGACGACGTGCGGGACGACCAGCCCGACGAAGGCGATCGGGCCGCAGGCCGCGGTGGCGGCGCCGCACAGCAGGGTGACCGCGCCGAGCCCCACCAGGCGGGCCAGCCAGACGCGCTGGCCGAGGCCGCGGGCGACGTCCTCCCCGAGGCCGAGCAGGTCCAGCGCCGGCGCGTTGAGCAGCGCGAGGACCAGCCCGGCGGCGATGAACGGGGCGACCTGCCAGGCGATGTCCGCGCCGCGGCCGGCGAGGGCACCGACGACCCAGAACCGGAAGCTGTCCAGGCTGTCGGAGTCGCTGACCAGGATGGCCCGGACCAGCGCGTAGAGCAGCGCCGACAGCGCGGCACCGGCCAGGGCGAGGGTGACGGGGGTGGCGCCGCCGCGGCCGGCGGAGCCGAGGGTGAACACCAGCACGGTGCCGGTCAGCGCCCCGGCGAAGCCGAACCACACGTACCCGGCGGGCGTGCTGAGGCCCAGCGCCCAGATGGCCAGGACGACGCCGAGGGAGGCGCCGGCGGTGACCCCGAGCAGGCCGGGGTCGCCCAGCGGGTTGCGGGTGTGGCCCTGGGTGAGCGCGCCCGCGACGCCGAGCGCCAGGCCGACCAGGAGGCCCAGGGCGGTGCGCGGCAGCCGCAGCTCGCGCACGATCACCGCCTCCTCGCTGCCGAGGGAGGAGTCGGTCAGCGCCTGCCAGACGGTGCCCAGGCCGATGCTGCGGGTGCCCACGGCGATGCTGAGCGCGGCGGAGGCGACGACCAGCAGCAGCAGCGCGAGGGCGGCGAGGAACCGCGGGCCGCGGCCCCGCAGCAGACCGCGCGTCCGGGGCGGCGCCACCGCCCCCGGGGTCCGGGGAGCGGCGTCGGTCGTCGAGGACACGCGCGGCTCCAGGGACGAGGGACGGGGGACCACCCGCATCGACCGGGCCGTCTGCCGACACAGGTTAGCCTCACCTCAGCCGGCCCGTGCGCTCCCGCGGCGTGCCGCGGTCACCGGTGCTGGCGGCGGCTGCCCCCGTGCCAGTCCTCCTGCACGCCCACCTCGCCCGGGCGGACGCCGAAGGAGCGCACCTGCGGGCGCTCCCGGAGGCTGCGCTTGAGCTCGGCGAACCCGGGGAAGGCGGCGAGGGCCACCACGTGGTCCCACAGCTCGACGGCGTCCTCGGGGCTGGGCACCCGGCTGATCACCGGGCCGAAGAACGCGGCGCCGTCCGGGGGAGCGAAGTGCAGGATCGGCGTCCCCACGTCCTTGCCGGCCAGGCGCAGCGCCTCGTCGGTGTCGGCCTGGATCGCGGCGTCCCACGACTCGTCGTCCAGCGCGTCGGCGAGGTCCGCCGGCAGGCCGAGGCCGGCGAGGACGGGTGCGACGAACGCGCGGGTGCCGCGCTGCTCCCGGTCCTGCGGCCCGTCCTGCGGCTCGGCGTCGAAGACGGCGGTCCCGAGCGCGGCGTAGAGCGGGCCGAGCACGTCGGGCCCGTGCTCGTCGCGGGCCCGCGCGGCCACCCGCAGCAGCCGCAGGCCGGCGGTGTGCCCGGCCTCGTACTCCGGCGGGAACTGGGTGTCGTAGTCCACGTGCCGGTTGAGCAGCCGCAGCGAGATCAGCCGCCACTCGACGGTGTACTCCCGCCGGTCGGCCACGGTGCGCACCCACTGGCTGGTCACCCAGGCGAAGGGGCAGACCGGGTCGAACCAGAAGTGCAGGTCGGCGTCCCGGGTCACTGGGCCAGCGCCTGCTCGATGGCGTGCCGCACCTCGGGGGAGTCGGGCTGGGTCTGCGGCCGGAAGCGGGCCACGACCGCGCCGTCGGCGCCGACGAGCCACTTCTCGAAGTTCCAGCGCACCTCGCCGGCCTCGCCGGTGGCGTCGGGCGCCTCGGCCAGCCGCTGGAACAGCGGGTGCGCGCCCGGGCCGTTGACCTCGAGCTTCTCGGTCATGGGGAAGGTGACGCCGTAGGTGGTGGAGCAGAAGCTCTGGATCTCCTCCGCCGTGCCCGGCTCCTGGCCCATGAACTGGTTGCACGGCGCGCCGACCACGGTCAGGCCGCGCCCGCCGTACTCCTGCTGCAGCGCCTCCAACTGGCTGTACTGCGGGGTGAGCCCGCAGCGGCTGGCGACGTTCACCACCAGGGCCGCGCCTCCGCCCGCGAGGGCGCCCAGGGTCGTGGCCTCGCCCTGGAGGGTGGTCACCGGCAGGTCCAGCAGGTCGCTCATGTCGCTCCTCGTCGTGTAGCGCATCTGGTGGCTCCCTCGCAGGGCCCCGCCGCCAGCGTGCGGGTGGTGGGGGGCAAGGGGGTCCTTCCTCTAGTCGAGGCCGCTGAGGTCGTCGGGGACGTCGACGGCGTGCTGCCGCAGCGCCTCCAGCGGGACGACCTCGAGGGCGCGGGCGTTCGTCGCGGCCAGGACGACGCCGGCGGCCGCGCCCGCCTGGTACGCCTGCAGCCAGCGGGCGGCGACGACGCACCAACGGTCGCCGGGGCGCAGGCCGGGGAAGGCGTACTCCGGCCGCGGCGTCACCAGGTCGTTGCCCAGCTCGCGCTGCACCTGCAGGAACTCGGCGGACACGACGGCGCAGACGGTGTGGCTGCCGACGTCCTCGGGGCCGCTGCTGCAGACACCGGTGCGGAGGAAGCCGGTCATCGGCTCGGTGCCGCACGGCTCCAGCGGCCCGCCGAGGACGTTGCGCTCCTCGCTGCCGCCTCCGGGTCCGCTCATCGGGTCAATCTTGCTGGCTGCACCGCGCCCGCGCAGCGCGCGGGGGATGGCAGGGTGCCGGTGTGACCGGTAACGCGAGCGAGCCGACCGTCCTCTGGCGCCCGACCCCGGAGTCGGTGCGGGCCACCCGGATCGCCGAGTTCGCCGGGTGGGTGGCGCAGCGGCGCGGCCTGGACCTCGGCGACCCGGCGGACTACGACGCGATCTGGCGCTGGTCGGTGGAGCGCCTCGACCAGTTCTGGGCCGACGTGGCCGGCTGGACCGGCGTGCTGCCCGGCATACCCGACGACCGGGTGCTGACCCGGCGGGAGATGCCCGGCGCCGTCTGGTTCCCCGGCACCACGCTCAACTACGCCGAGCAGGCGCTGCGCGCCGGCGCCGACGGCACGGTGCCCGCCGACTCCCCGGCGCTGATCGCGGTCGCCGAGGACCGCGAGCCGGAGGAGACCAGCTGGGCGCAGCTGCGCGCCCGGGTCGGCGCCTTCGCCGCCACGCTGCGCCGGCTCGGCGTGCAGCGCGGCGACCGGGTCGCCGGCTACCTGCCCAACGTCCCCGAGGCGGTCGTCGCCTTCCTCGGGACGGCGGCCATCGGCGCGGTCTGGTCCTCCTGCGCCCCCGACTTCGGCACCCGCGCCGTCCTCGACCGCTTCGTCCAGATCGAGCCGACCGTGCTGGTCGCCGTCGACGGCTACCGGTGGGGCGGCAAGGAGTACGACCGCCGCGAGGTCGTCACCGAGCTGCGCGGCGCGCTGCCCAGCGTCCGGACGACGATCGCCGTCCCGCGGCTGTTCCCCGGCGAGGTGCCGGCCGGCGCCGTCCCGTGGGCCGAGGCGGTCGCCGAGGAGCAGGAGCCGGCCTTCGAGCAGGTCCCGTTCGACCACCCGCTGTGGATCGTCTACTCCTCGGGCACCACCGGCCTGCCCAAGGGGATCGTGCACGGCCACGGCGGCGTCACCCTCGAGGAGCACAAGCAGCTGGCCCTGCACGGGGACGTCGGCCCGGGCGACCGCTTCTACTGGTACGCCTCCACCGCCTGGATCATGTGGAACATCGCCACCTCGGCGCTGCTGTGCGGCGCCACGGTGGTCGTCCACGACGGCGCCCCCGCGTACCCGTCGGTCGACGCCCAGTTCGCGATCGCCGCGCAGACCCGGCTGACCTACCTCGGCACCAGCGCCGGCTACCTGACCGCCTGCGAGAAGGCCGGCATCCGGCCGGGGGAGACCCACGACCTGTCGGCGCTGCGGTGCATCGGGTCGACCGGCTCGCCGCTGCCGGCGTCCGCCTTCACCTGGGTGTACGACGCGGTCAAGCCCGACGTGTTCCTCGGGTCGCTGTCCGGCGGCACCGACGTCGCCACCGGGTTCGTGGGCAGCTCGCTGCTGCTGCCGGTCACCGCCGGGGAGCTGCAGCGGCCGATGCTGGGTGTCGCGGCGGCCGCCTGGGACGAGCACGGCGAGCCGGTGGTCGGCGAGCTGGGCGAGCTGGTCATCACCGAGCCGATGCCGTCGATGCCGCTGTACTTCTGGAACGACGCCGACGGCGAGCGCTACCGCGAGGCGTACTTCGAGCCGTGGCCGGGCGTCTGGCGGCACGGGGACTGGATGGAGGTCACCGACCGCGGCACCTGCCTGATCACCGGCCGGTCGGACTCGACCCTCAACCGCGGCGGCGTGCGCATGGGGACGGCGGACATCTACGCCGCCGTGGAGTCCGTCCCCGAGGTGCTCGACTGCGTCGTGCTCGGCGTGGAGCAGCGCGACGGCGGCTACTGGATGCCGCTGTTCGTCAAGCTGGCCGAGGGGGCCGAGCTCACCGAGGAGCTCACCACCCGGATCCGGGACGCCATCCGCCGCCAGGCCAGCCCCCGCCACGTGCCCGACGAGGTGATCGCCGTCCCCGCGGTGCCGCACACCCGCACCGGCAAGCGGCTGGAGGTGCCGCTCAAGCGGCTGTTCCAGGGTGTCGACCCGGCCCGGGCGCTCAACGTCGGCGCCGTCGACGACCCCGGCGCGGTCGAGCACTACCTGGCCCTGGCGCGGGAGCGCGGCCCGCGCTGAAGGCCCGGGTCACCGCCCCGCGCCGGCCGTCAGCCGGTCGCTGCCGGCCAGCTCGAGCAGGACGGCGGCGACGGCGTCCGGGTCGGACACGTGAGCGAGGTGCCCACAGGCGAGGGCGCGGTGCCGCCAGCCCCGTGACTCCGCCGCCCGCTGCGCCCACCGGTCGAACCCGGGGTGCGGGAAGCGGGTGCACCGCACGTAGCTGCGCGGAAGGTCGCCGACGGCGCCGGTCAGGTGGAGCGGGCGGGTGAAGTGGCCCACCGGGGTGGCCCGCAGCCGGGGCTCGGCCCACGCGGCGTCGTCCGCGTCGGTGATCCCCCACAGCCGGGAGAGGATCTCCGGCCACGGTGGCGGCGCGAACCGGGGCAGCAGCCACCCGTCGCCCTCGGTGGCCACGAGCGCCTCCATCGCCGCCCGCCGCTCCGGAGCGACCAGGTCGAACACGCACTGGCCGTCCTCCGGGACGAACGCGTCCAGGTAGACGACCTCGGCCACCCGCTCCGGCAGCCGGTCGGCCACCCCGGTGACCACCGCGCCCCCGGAGCTGCTGCCGACCAGCACCACCCGGTCGAGGTCCTCGTAGGTCAGCACGTTGACGACGTCCTCGACGTGGGTGAGCAGGTCGATCCCGTGGTCCAGCAGGTGGGACCGGTCACCGAGCCCGGTGAGCGTCGGCGCCACCACCTCGTGGCCCGCTCCGCGGAGCAGGGGGGTGAGCTTCCGCCAGCACCAGCCGCCCAGCCAGGCGGGGTGCACCAGCACGAACGTCGCCATCGCCCGGCCTCCGTCCCTGGAGGAGCCGGCCGGCGCCCGGTGCGGTCCGGCGCCCGGTGCGGTCGGGCCGGCGCGTGCCGACGACGGTAGGCCCGGCCGGTCGCGACAGGCCAGCCCCGCCGGCTCCGTGTCCCACGTGCGACGACGCGTTGACACCCCGCCCGGGCGCCGGACACGATCCCGGCTCAGCCGCCTGCAGGACGGAGCGCCGGTGACCGCACCGCTGGCCAGGGACGTCGTCGACCTCGAGCTGTTCGACCCGCAGGTGTGGGCCGAGCGGGGGCAGCCGCACGAGGCCTTCGCCGCCCTGCGCGCGCGGGCGCCGGTGGCCTGGGTCGACGAGGTCCCCGTCCTCGGCTGGCCGGAGGGGCCGGGCTACTGGGGCGTGTTCCGGCACGCCGACGTCCGCGCGGTGAACACGCACCCCGACGTCTTCAGCTCCCAGCTCGGCGCCACCCAGATCCACGACCCCGCCCCCGACGACCTGGTCTTCCAGCGGCGGATGCTGCTGAACCTCGACCCGCCGGAGCACTCGGTGCTGCGCCGCACGGTCAACCGGGCCTTCACCCCGCGGGCGGTCGCCCGCATGGCCGGCTGGGTGCACGACCGCGCCCGGGAGATCGTCGACGGCCTCGACGGGACCACGTCCTGCGACTTCGCCCAGGACGTCGGCCGGGAGCTCCCGCTGCTCACCCTCGCCGAGATCATGGGCGTCCCGCGGGAGGACCGGCACCTGCTGTTCGGCTGGGCCAACCGGGTCATCGGCGTGCACGACGAGGAGTACGCGACGGCCGGGGACGGCGGCCGCCCGGTGGACCCGCGGTCGCGGGCGAGCCTGCAGGACATGTTCGACTACGCCCACCAGCTCGCCGCGCACAAGCGGGCGCACCCCGGCGAGGACCTGATCAGCCTGCTGCTGGCCGGCGTCGAGGGGCAGCCGCTCACCGACGAGGAGTTCGAGAACTTCTTCTTCCTGCTCTCGGTCGCCGGCAACGAGACGCTGCGCAACGCCATCCCCGGCGGCATGCTCGCCCTCCTCGAGCACCCGGAGCAGCTCCGGCGGCTGCGCGCCGACCGCGGGCTGCTGCCCACCGCGGTCGACGAGATGCTGCGCTGGGTCACCCCGGTCACCCAGTTCCGCCGGACCGCCACCCGGGACGCCGAGCTCGCGGGCCAGCCGATCCGTGCCGGGGACAAGGTCGTCGTCTACTACGCCTCGGCCAACCGCGACGGGGCCGTCTTCGACCGGCCCGACCGGTTCGACGTCGGCCGCACGCCCAACGACCACCTGACCTTCGGCGTCGGCCCGCACTTCTGCCTCGGCGCCGGCCTCGCCCGGCTGCAGATGAGCGCCCTGTTCGGCGAGCTGCTCGACCGGGTGCACGACGTCGAGCTCGCCGGGCCGGTGGTGCGGCTGCGGTCGAACTTCCAGAACGGCATCAAGCGGCTGCCGATCACCTACCGGCTGCGCTGACCCCGGTCACGGGGGAGCGGCCCGGCGGCGACCGTATGCTCCCCCGGTCACCGCCCGCCCGACCCCGGGCCGGTACGGACGACGGGGGAGAACGATGGCCGGCCTGCCGCGGGCGCTCGCGCCGCTGCGGCACCCCCGCTACCGCCTGCTGGCCGCCTCCCTCGGGCTCTCGCTGCTCACCAACAGCACCTTCGCCGTCGCCGTGGTGTGGCAGGTCGTCGCGCTGGACGGCGGCCCGGCCGAGCTGTCGCTGGTCAGCGGGCTGACCGCCGGCGGCATGCTGGCCAGCACGCTGCTCGGCGGCGCGCTGGCCGACCGCGTCCCGCAGCGGCACGTGCTGCTGGCCGTGGCGCTGGTGCAGGCCGTCGGCATCGCGCTGGTCGCGGTGCTGTCGCTGACCGGGGTGCTGGCGCTGTGGCAGCTGGCCGCCGTCGCGCTGGCCGGCGGGCTGGCCAACGGCTGCTACTACCCGGCGTACTCCGCGCTGGTCCCGGCGCTGCTCCCGCAGGACGAGCTGCTGCCGGCCAACGGGCTCGAGGGCACGATGCGGCCGGTCCTCTACCAGGCCACCGGCCCCGCCCTGGCCGGCGGGCTGATCGCGGCGACGTCCCCCGGCGTCGCCCTCGTCGTCACCGCGACCGCGGCGGTGGGCGCGGCGGTCTGCGTGGCAGCGCTCCCCGCGACGCCGGTCCGGCGCGAGCCGGGGACGGCGCCCGCACACCCGGTGCGCGGCCTGTTCACCGACATGCGCGAGGGCTTCGCCTACATGGTCCGGACGCCGTGGCTGCTGGCCACGCTGCTGTTCGCCTCCCTGATGCTGCTGGTGATGATCGGCCCGTTCGAGGTGCTCGCGCCCTTCGCGATCAAGGACCGGGCCGGTGGCGGGCCGTTCGAGCACGCCCTCGTGCTGGCCGCCTTCGGGGTCGGCGGCGCGCTCGGCTCGATGACCGTGGCCTCGATGCGCCTGCCCCGGCGCTACCTCACGGTCATGAACCTGCTGTGGGGCCTGGGCTGCGTCCCGCTCGTCGTCTTCGGGACCACCACCCAGCTGGCCGTCATGATCGGCGCCGGGCTGGTCACCGGCGCCTCCATGCAGGCGGGCATGGTCATCTGGGGCACGCTGCTGCAGCGGCGGGTGCCGCCGGCGCTGCTCGGCCGGGTCTCCAGCCTCGACTTCTTCGTCTCCACGGCGTTCATGCCGCTGTCGATGGCCCTCGCCGGCCCGGTCAGCGAGCTGATCGGCCTGTCCGCCACCTTCCTCGTCGCCGGGCTCGTGCCCCCGGTGCTGGCGGCGGTCGCGCTGCTGGCCGGGCGGCTGCCGGCCGACGAGCTGGCCCACCCGCTGGACCGGCGCCCCTCCGCGGGGACCCCCGTGCCGGCCTGAAGACCCGGGACGGGGCCGGCCGAGCCTCCGCTCACGGCAGCCGCAGCACCCGCGCCTCCCACGGGCGCAGGACGGCCGGGTCGGCCGGGTCGGCCGGGTCGGCCGGCGCCAGGTTGCCCAGCACCGGCTCCGCGGCCACCGCCTCGGGCAGCAGCTCGTCCAGCCGGTGCTCGTGCCCGCTCACGTTGCAGACGACCAGCAGCGTCTCGCCGTCCAGCGACCGGGTGAAGGCGTACACGTCGTCGTGCTCCGGCAGGAGCATCGTGAAGTCGCCCAGCGCCACCACCGCCGACTCGTGCCGCAGCGCGATCAGCCGCCGGTGGTGGGCGAACACCGAGTGCGGATCGGTGCGCTGGGCGGCGGCGTTCCACTCGGTGTGGTCGGGGTTCACCGCGATCCACGGCGTCCCGGTGGTGAAGCCGGCGTGCGGCGAGTCGTCCCACTGGACCGGCGTCCGGGCGTTGTCCCGGCCCACCCGCCGCATCGCCGCCAGCACCCGGTCGGGGTCCTCGCCGTGGGCGACGGCCTGCGCGAAGTGGTTGAGCGACTCGACGTCGCGGAAGTCGTCGAGGGAGGCGAACGGGGCGTTGGCCATGCCGAGCTCCTCACCCTGGTAGACGTACGGCGTCCCCCGGTGCAGGTGCAGCAGCGTGGCCAGGCAGGTCGCGGAGTCCCGGCGGTACCGCGGCGAGTCGTCCCCGAAGCGGGAGACCGCCCGCGGCTGGTCGTGGTTGTCCCAGTAGAGGGAGTTCCAGCCGACGTCGGCCAGCCCCGCCTGCCACCGCCCGAACGAGGCCTTGAGGTCGCGCAGCCGCAGCGGCCGGGGGTGCCACTTGGACTCGTCGAAGTCCAGCCCCACGTGCTCGAACTGGAACACCATGTCCACCTCGGCCCGCGCCGGATCGGTGAACAGCCGGGCCTGCTCGACGGTGACGCCGGGCATCTCGCCGACCGTCAGCAGCGCCTCCGACCGGCCGGCGAACACCTCGCGGTGCATCTCCTGCAGGAACTCGTGGATCCGCGGCCCGCACAGGTAGGACGCCGAGCCGTCGCCGTAAGGGAGGCCGGGCAGCGGCGGGCCGTCGTGCAGGTGGCCGTCGGCGGCGACGTCCTTGCTGATCATGTTGATGACGTCCATGCGGAAGCCGTCGACCCCGCGGTCGAGCCACCAGCGCATCATCGCGTACACCGCCTGCCGGACCTCGGGGTTCTCCCAGTTCAGGTCCGGCTGCCGGCGGTCGAACAGGTGCAGGAAGTACTCGCCGCTGGCCTCATCGAGCTCCCAGGTGGGGCCGGAGAAGAACGAGTGCCAGTTGGTCGGCTCCGCGCCCGGCGCGCCGGCCGTCATCCCCGGCCGCGGCGGCCGCCACCAGTACCAGTCGCGCTTCGGGGAGTCCTTGGACGACCGGGACTCCCGGAACCACGGGTGCTGGTCGCTGGTGTGGTTGACCACCAGGTCCATGACCAGCCGGATCCCGCGCGCGTGCAGCGCGGCGACCAGATCGTCGAACTGTGCGAGGTCCCCGAACAGCGGGTCGACGTCCTGGTAGTCGCTGATGTCGTAGCCGTTGTCGGCCTGTGGTGACGGGTAGACCGGCGAGAGCCACAGGACGTCGACGCCGAGATCGGCCAGGTGGTCCAGCCGCTGCAGGATCCCGCCGAGGTCGCCGATGCCGTCGCCGTCGGAGTCCATGAACGAGCGCGGGTAGACCTGGTAGACGACGGCACGGGTCCACCACGGGGGCTGTTCGGCGGGCACGACGTCCACCCCAGCACGGCGGAGTGCGCCCCGCACCCGCGCGACGCTACGGTCCGACCATGCCTCCCGGTGTCGTGCTCGTGACCGGCGGGAGCCGCGGCATCGGCGCGGCGACGGCGCGTGCCGCCGCGGCGGCCGGGTGGTCGGTCGCGCTGACCTACCGGGACGACGCGGCCGCGGCCGCCGCCGTCGTGGCCGGCATCGAGGCGGGCGGCGGCACCGCCTGCGCCGTCCGCGCGGACGTCTCGGTGGAGGACGACGTCCTGGCCGCCTTCGCCGCCGCCGAGGTGCTGGGCGCGGTGACCGGACTGGTGGCCAACGCCGGGATCGTGGGCCCGCGGGCGCGGGTCGACGAGCTGACCGCCGATCGGGTGCACCGGATGCTGGCGGTCAACGTGCTGGGTGCCTTCCTGTGCTGCCGGGAGGCGGTGCGGCGGATGTCCACCCGGCACGGTGGGTCCGGGGGGTCGATCGTGCTGCTGTCCTCGGTCGCCAGCAGGCTCGGGTCGCCCGGCGAGTACGTCGACTACGCGGCCAGCAAGGGGGCCGTCGACACGCTGGGGATCGGCCTGGCCCGCGAGGTGGCCGACGAGGGGGTCCGGGTCAACGTCGTGCGGCCCGGGATCGTCGAGACGGAGATCCACGCCAGCGGCGGCCAGCCCGACCGGGCGGCGCGGCTCGGCCCGACGGTGCCCATGGGCCGGGCCGGTCGCGCGGAGGAGGTCGCCGACGCCGTCCTGTGGCTGCTCGGCGACGACGCCGGCTACTGCACCGGCAGCGTGCTCGACGTCGCCGGCGGCCGCTGACCCGCAGCGCGAGGTGGTCGACCACCTCG